>JBGVAQ010000493.1:0-4701 GCA_045224775.1 Acutalibacteraceae bacterium
TCAGGATTTCCTCAGAGAGCTTAAACATTTCTGCAAGAGCAAGGACAGCAATTTCTGGCTCATGGGTGAGATAATTCACGGCGATTATGCACGTCTTGCAAATCCCGATCTTCTTGATTCCTGTACAAACTATGAGTGCTACAAGGGTATATACACATCTCACAATGACAAGAACTATTTCGAGATAGCTCATTCCCTCAACCGTCAGTTTGCAAACGGCGGCATATATCATAACATCTATACCTATAACTTTGTAGATAACCATGATGTAAACAGGATAGCAAGTACAGTAAGAGATCCTGAAAACATAAAGAACTGCTATACAGTCGAATATTTCATGCCGGGTGTGCCTGCGGTATATTACGGAAGTGAATGGGGAATAGAGGGTAAGAAGAATAATACAGAATATGATTATCCGCTCCGTCCGTGTGTTAATGTCAGCGATATAAAGGATAATGCACTTTACCGTCATGTATGCAGACTTGGTGCTGTAAGAAGAAAATATAAAGCTCTTAAATACGGAAGCTTTGAAAATACAGTCATAAGAAATGAACAGCTTGTATTCAAGCGTAAATTCGAGGACGAAACTGTGTATATCGCAGTAAATCTTTCGGATAATGATTTTGATATCGGCTTCAATACCGACGGCGGCGAAAAACTCTTTGATGTTTTTGACGGAAAGACTTCATATGATGTTAGCGGTCATCATGCAACTATCAGTATTCCTGCTCACGGTACGAGAGTACTTGTTCTTACAAACGGTGACAAGCCGGAATATCCTGATACTGACGTTACAGAAGTATCTCCGGAATTTAAAGCTGAAAACGGTTCTGTAATAACTGAGGCAAAGGCTATGGATGAAATAGTAAAGCCGCTGCCTGAAACAGGCACTCCCGGAATATACCGTCATTTCAAGGGCGGAGAATATGAGTTTATCTGTCTTGCAAAGGACAGCGAAACTTCAGAGGAGCTTGTTATATATAAGGAAACAGGCGGAGAAGGAAAGATATGGGCAAGGCCTTCAGCAATATTCTATCAGTATGTAGATGTTGATGGCAAGCAGATACCGAGATTTGATCTTATAAAATAATATATCACTGTGACAGCAAGTCAGGCATGATATTCTGTGAAATGACAGTTTATCATGCCTGTCTGTTTTATATTGTATTTGCAACAAAAAAACAGGCACGGTAAAAACCGCACCTGTCATAAAGTATTTGTTATGTATTATTCAACCTCGTATGTTATTCAACCTCGTATGTCTTTCCTGCTTCAACATCAACGCCCTTACTTCTTGGGAACTGTACTTTACCTGTGTTGCAGTTAAATATTACAGTTGCATTGAGTATGTCATTCGGTACAACGTATGAATAAATGCCGTCACCCTCAGCAGTCATAGCAACACCTGGCCACTGAGCATTTTTAACATCCTTTTCACCGGCAGCATTTTCACCTACTACATAAGCGCAGACATCATCAAATGCCCACTTTTCAGTACCGGGCTTTCTGAACTTTATAACAGTGCCTTCAGCTACAGGAGCTTCTGAGCTTTCCTCAACGCTTGATTCTACAGTTGATTCTACACTCGATTCAACGGTGCTTACGGGAGCAACAGAAGATTCAACAGTGCTTACAGGAGCACTTGAAGCAGCAACACTTGACTCTGCTGTAGATACCGTAGATGCTACAGATGTATCAGCGGTTGATGCGGTTGATGCTTTCGATTCTGTATCCTCACTTGCGAGACCTACATACTCATAGTTATCTCCAACCTTCTTATAATTGTAGGTTTCTCCTGCACATCCGACAAGAAGAACTGAGGAGCATACAGTAACGGCAAGAGCCGTAAAGATTGCTGTGAATTGTCTGCGTTTCATTTCATTACCTCCGTTATATATGAACCTAAAATGATTCTCTAAATTCTATATATAATTATACACTTTAAGAGAAATTTTTCAATATATTTTTTCAAATAATTTTTAAAATTGTGCAAATTAACGATAAAGCATATCATTATTTAATGAATAGAACAAAAAAAAGTGTATTCAACCGCTATTTATGCACTATAAATACTATTGACGAGTGAGGGCGGTTTTTAATAAAATATATGTTAGGCAAATCAGGAAATAAAGGAAGGCGGGATCTGTATGTTTTTTAAGATAATCGCACTGGATATTGACGGCACACTGACAAATTCCCACAAGGTAATAACACCTAAGACGAGAGAAAAGCTGATGTACTATCAGGAGAACGGCGGAAAGATAATACTTGCGTCCGGTCGTCCGACACAGGGAATAGTACCTCATGCCGAAACTCTTGAGCTTGAAAAGTACGGCGGATACATACTTGCATATAACGGCGGCTGTGCTGTTGATTGTAAGACAAAAGAAGTTATTTTCAGAAAAAGTCTGCCGGTAGAATATATTCCGGAAATATGTGATATAATAAAAAATTATCCTGTAGGAATAAATACCTATGAGGGTGAAAAGATAATTGCAGGTCATCAGATAAACAAATATACAAAGCTTGAAGGCCGCATAAACGGTATGGAGATCAGATTTGTTGATGATTTTGCGTCTTATGTTGATTTTGATGTAACAAAGTGTCTTTTGCAGGGCGAACCTGAATATATAATTGAACTTGAAAAGATACTTTCAGAAAAATATTCCGATAGACTCGGTATATTCAAATCTGAGCCATTTTTCCTTGAGATAGTACCGAAAGATATAGACAAGGCAAAGTCTATTGACAGACTTCTGAAATACCTCGGACTTCGCACAGAAGAATGTATAGCCTGCGGAGACGGATTCAATGATATATCTATGATAGAGTATGCCGGACTGGGAATAGCCATGTCTAATGCATCCGAGCCTGTAAAGAAAGCTGCCGATTACGTTACATATTCCAATGATGATGACGGTATAGCTTATGTGCTTGGCAGACTTACCGAAAATATCGGTCCGGTACATGAAATGTGCTATGCACGATAACAGGAGAGTTTTATATGAACGATATTATTGTATTCAGCGGAAGACCTGATAATAATGATATGCTGCCGCAGGAGCTTACTGCTTATGAACTGCTTGACAATCTTGGAGTACAGTATTCAGGCATAAAGCATGAGGCTGCTGCAACAATGGAGGATTGTAAGAAAGCTGATGACGCACTGGGCGTTATGATGTGCAAGAATCTTTTTTTGTGCAACCGTCAGAAAACAAGCTTTTATCTTCTTCTTATGCCGGGCGATAAGGAATTTCACACCAAAGACATAACAAAACAGCTCAACTGTTCAAGACTGTCATTTGCAGGCGAGGAATTTATGAAAAGTCTGTTGGGTGTAACTCCCGGTTCTGTAACTGTTCTGGGACTTATGAACGACAGTGAAAACAAGGTGCAGCTTGTAATAGATGAAGATGTACTGAAAAATGAATATTTCGGCTGTCACCCATGTATAAATACTTCAAGCATAAAATTTCTTACGGCAGATTTAAAGGAAAAAATACTTCCTTATATAAAGCATGATTTCATAACCGTAACGCTTTGACGGAGGAACTATGTCCGCAGATAATAAAGTCAACGATCCCGACAGCCTTCTGAAAAAGGCTGTTATCCAGTTAAGGGATGCAGGCATTCCAATATCCCAAAATATAGATCCTCATGTGAAAATAAACACGAGAGCTAAAAAACGCTTTGGTATGTGCATAATGAAGAACGGCTCATATACAATAGAGCTTTCGTCTGTAATGCTCACATCGCCCGAAGATTCATGTATGCAGACACTTTGTCATGAGCTTATACATACATGTAAGGGCTGCGGAAATCATGGCAGGACATTCAAAAGGTATGCAGACATACTCAACCGCAGATACGGTTATAATATACAGAGGACAAATTCAGCAGAGGAAATGGGTATTCCCGAACCCGAAATACGCAAGTCAGCCAATTATATACTGAAATGTCAGAAATGCGGAGCGGAGATAGTAAGGAGCAGATATTCAAATGTAATAGCTATGCCCTCGCATTACAGATGCCGCTGCGGAGGAAGTCTGAAAAGAATAAAATAGGGTGGAGAGTTCATTGGATAAAACTTATCTTGATAACAGCAGTATAAAGCTTGTGTGTCCGATATGCACAAAGCCGCTTAAAAGGGATGACAAACGCTTTGTATGCGAAAAAAATCACAGCTTTGATATTGCAAGACAGGGTTATGTGAATCTTCTGCCCGTACAGAACAAACATTCTCTTAATCCCGGAGATACAAAGGATATGCTTATCGCAAGAAGGAGCTTTCTTGACAGCAATAAATATATGCCCGTATGTAGCAGCGTGATTGACGCTGTTAAAAAGTACAGCAAAGCAGAAGAACCTGTTGTACTTGATGTCGGCTGCGGTGAGGGATATTATACCGCACTCATAAAGCAAAGCTGCGGCGGTACATATGCAGGTATAGATATTTCCAAAGACGGAGTTAAAATGGCATGTTCAAGGGACAGAAACATATTATGGCTCGTTGCCACGGCATCATCACTGCCGTTTGAAAGCGGTTCGGCAGATGTCATAACAGCTATGTTCTCACTTATGCAGCCGGAAGAATATGCAAGAGTACTCAAAGATGGCGGCTGTGTTGTAGAGGTAACTGCCGGAAACGATCATCTGCGTGAGCTTAAAGAGATAATCTATGATGAAGTATTTGAGCAGCAT
>JBGVAQ010000494.1:0-2775 GCA_045224775.1 Acutalibacteraceae bacterium
GGCGGATAACATAGAGGCCTGCGGACTCCTGCATCCGATTACCGTCAATAAAATCAGCACGGAAAAATATCAGATCATCTCCGGAGAGCGTCGTTTCCGGGCTGTGACGGAATATCTGCATTGGAAATCCGTCCCATGTATGGTGTTTGAAGGTCTATCGTCAGAAGCCGCACAGCTCAAGCTCTGCATGGCAAATCTTGCTGTGCGTGAGTATACGGCGAGTCAGAAGTATAAGTTTTATCTTGAAGTCAAGGCACTGCTTGAAAAGATGAAAGCATCCGGCGAATACAAAGGTGGATTGCAGAAGGGGATTGCAGAAATACTGAATGTAACCAAAAGACAGGTTGCCAAGTATAGCTCTATAGAAAAATTGCCTCCGGACGTTCAACAGCAAGTCATAGATGGTACCATAAGCATCAATAAAGCAGTTGAAATGACGGTATCCACACATACCGATTCAGAAAGCAAAAATGATAGTTTTATCGGATCGTTATCTGATCTGGTGTCAAGTTTGAGTGAAACCGCCAGAAATCGAATACTTTCCGGTGAGGTGGATTTAGAAGCGTTGCTTTCTGTATCATCAGAAAAAGATGAACCAGTTCATCTTTTTGAGCCTGACAACGCCACAACTTTTCCCAAAAATGAGGGCACGGCATCGAAAAAAGATGAACCAGTTCATCATTTCGAGTATGGCAATGACACGGCTTATCCTAAAAATAAGGACACGGTGACAAAAAAAGATGAACCAGTTCATCATTTTGAGCCTGACAATGACACAGCTTTTCCTAAAAATGAGGACACAGCATCGGAAAACGATGAACCAGTTCATCATTTTGAAGCAGACAGCAATACTTCTCCAGAACTTCCTGATATTCAAATGCAGGCACGATCACCTTCCACTGAATCCAAAAGTAAAGAAAACGGCAGTGTTCTCATCTTCAAAGACGGAATGTTTATCCCCAACAAAATACAAGTTATTGAGGAACATGAAAGCTATACCGTCTTTAAGGTGTTTGCTGTCAAACAATAATACAAGGAGTGAGTTGATGAATGAAGAAGAGCTTATAGAAATTATACGACAGTATGAATATGTTCCAAGGATAATAATGGAACGTCTGTTCTGTACAAGCCAGTACGATTATGTCAATAATACGATCATCAAGTATCTTAACCGAAGGCTGAAACAGTTAGCGATGGATAAGTACATAAGCTACCGTGCGGAAGATGACGCTTACTGTGTCCCTCTTTTTTCTGGGAAAATAAACCGCGACAGGCTCAAAGCTCTTTGGGTACTGACGCAGTTTGAAGGTGTGACCAGACACTATGCAGGAAAAGACTTTATACAGGTCGTTTTTATTGCGAAAGGTACGCTGTATGAAATAGTATCGCTTTCATCAAAGACCTATCGCATTGCTGTAACTGCTATCAATCAGAACACAGACAAAAAGAATATGCCGAAAAGAATCGTTATCGTAGAGAACGAGGACGAAGCGAACCTTATCGGCAACAGCGTTTTACAGGAGATCAACTGTGTGGCGTTATGTACCGTAAGTAATGACGGCGTAATCGAAAGCTATGATATTTAAAATTGGTAATCAAGTGCTTGCAAATGATTACATAGTGTGGTATAATATATTTCAAAGAAAACAAAACTATCACAGGAGATGATCGTATGTCAAGTGCATTAGTCCAATTTCGTACCGATGATGAATCAAAAATCAAAGCAATGAATATATGTCAGAAACTCGGAATGGACCTTCAGACATACCTTAGAATGTGTTTGTCACGATTGATTCAGGAAAACGGTGTTCCGTTCAGCATGAAAATTGAAGACAGCACATCCAACAAAGGATTAGAAGCGTTGAAGGCGGCAAGTAAAATCGCAGAAGAAAACGGAATTGCTGACATGTCATTGGATGAAATTAACGAAGAAATTGCTCAAGCAAGAAAGCAAGGTGTATAAATGAAATACTATGCGGTGATTGATACCAATGTTCTTGTTTCAGCTATGCTCAAATGGCAATCAGTTCCTGGAAAAATACTTGAATTGGCATTCAGTGGGTTGATTATCCCACTTTTCAACGATGAAATTCTTAGCGAATATAAAAATGTATTGTCGAGGCCAAAATTCAAACTGTCAAATGAGATTGTCAATAATATCGTTAATGAGATTGAAGAAAAAGGACTTTATGTTAACGAAAAAACATTGGATGAATATCTTCCTGACCCTAAAGACAGGGTATTTTATGAGGTTGTTATGGAAGAACGAAACAATGAAGATGCTTATCTTGTTACAGGAAATATAAAGCACTTTCCTGTTCGTCCCTTCATAGTCACGCCAAGAAGAATGCTCGATATTATTTTAGAAGAAAACTTTTGAATATCATGGTTGCAAAGCATCTGTCGAAAGATAGGTGCTTTTCTTATTGCAAAAAGGAGGACACGAATGGAATACAAAAGACTGAATACCCTTATCAAATCCCTTGATGAAACAAAGCGCATGGCTATGAGTATGTATCAGGAGGATAGTGAAACGGAGTTTCGTAAGCACTATCTGAACCTTGCAATGCAGATGGAAAAGCTGACAAATCAGACTCGCATTGCAACCGTTCTGGATGCCGATATTGACCGCCGACACTACATAGCAACCGTCAAGGATGAGCTGAACATTACCGTCCGTGACCTGAACGGGCGAATCGGTATCAGTATGCCATACCTTTTGCCGAAGAACAGGTCGGTTGATTCCGAGAGTTACATCATCGAGCCGTTGGTCTG
>JBGVAQ010000495.1:0-3022 GCA_045224775.1 Acutalibacteraceae bacterium
TTTTTTCTTGTTGTTTTTCATTTATCAGAGGTGAATTTTTTCAACCACCAACCATTTTATATGTCACTATTTTAGTATTGTTATGTCAGGAAAATACGACTTTATCTATTGACAAATGTGTAGTTGGTGATATAATATTCATTAAGAAATAGTTGGTCAGGAGCGAAAACTATGGCTGAAAATAATCAAAAAATCAAATTGCTTAGGATAATAGAGTTTTTACGTGCGGAATCAAATGCCGGAAAACCAGTTTCCACCAGTCAGATCATTTGTTACCTTAACAATATTCATATTTCATGTGATCGGAGAACTCTTTATAAAGACATGGATCTGCTCATTGAAAGCGGTGCTAATGTCGTAAAAACAGAGCTTGGACGCGAAAATGCCTACTACATAAATGAGATTTCGTTTTCACTTGCTGAAGTTAAGACACTGATTGATGCTGTTCAAGCCGCAAATTTTGTGCCACCCGATAAAACTTCCGAATTGGTTGAAAAGCTGCTTGCATATGCAGGAGTACGGCGATCAGAGATAGTAAGAGATAATATTATCTTCTATAATAATCACAAACACTCAAACGGCAGTATATTTGAGAACATTGAGACGCTTGAACTTGCTATCAGGCAGAAAAAACGAGTGAGCTTTTACTACTTCGATCTGGATGAAAAACGGAATCGCGTCTATCGTAAAGAAAAAAAACGATATCTGACCGATCCGGTCGCACTTGTTTTCAATGAAGATAACTACTATCTTGTTGCATACAGTCAAAAAAATCAAAACGCTGTGAATTATCGAGTTGATCGTATGGATACAGTGGAGATCGAAGAAGAACCTGTCTGTGAAGAAGCACTTATTAAAAAGAGAAAAACCGAAACTTACACAGAACAGGTGTTTAAAATGTATAATGGTGAAACAGAGATCGTAACTCTGGAATTTGCACCTGAATTGCTTGGTGCTATATATGATAAATTTGGAGAAAACATCGAGATAAGACACGCTGATCATGGCTGGTTAAAAATCAAAGTTACTATACAGATAAGTCCACCGTTCTGGGGATGGCTGTATCAGTTTGCAGACAAGATAAGAATAGCATCGCCTAAAAATTTGAAACCCGGATTTGATATAAAGGAGTATTATAATGAGCGAACATAAAATTGACGTAATGTGGGACGATACACCGGTTGATGTTTCAACCGAAGTTAACTTTATTTGGTCTATTGCCAATAAGCTGAGAGGTACATATCAGAGCGACAAATATAAAGACGTTATCATTCCTATGGTTATTATCCGTCGCTTTGAATGTGCTTTGGATTGTACAAAGCAGGCAGTTGTCAAAAAACACAAAGAAAACCCTGCCTATCCTGCTAAGGCTATGTTCAGAGTATCCGGCTATCAGTTCTTCAACACAAGCGAGTACACCCTTGCTGAGCTTGTAAACGATCCCGATCACCTCGCTGCGAACTTCAGAAACTATATCGAAGGCTTCTCCGCCAATGTGCAGGATATTATCAAGAGCCTCGATTTTGACAAGCAGATAGACAAGATGGACAAGAATAATCGTCTGCTGTCAGTGGTAAAAGCTTTCTCTGAGCTCGACCTCGATCCCAAGACCATTGACAATGTAAAGATGGGTTACATCTTTGAGGATCTGATCCGTAGATTCTCTGAAAATGCAGAAGCCGGCGATCACTATACCGGTCGTGATATTATCAAACTTATGGTCAACATTCTGCTCGCAGAGGGCTGTGACGATATTTTTGATGACCACAAGGAAATAACAATTCTGGATCAGGCAGCAGGAACGGGCGGTATGCTTTCTACGTCCTACAACTTCATTCACCGCTATAATCCTACGGCAAATATCCGTTTGTTCGGTCAGGAGATCAACCCCGAATCCTATGCTATGTGTGTGGCTGAAATGCTTATCAAGGGACAGAACGCCGAGAATATCCGTATGCAGGATACCATGAAGGCAGACTGCTTTGCCGACAGAAAGATGCGCTTCGTCATTGAAAATCCGCCTTTCGGTACGCCGTGGGGCGGTAAAGATGCCGCTGAGGGTGTAGAGCAGGCTGTCAAAGAAGAGAATCAGAAAGGCTTTGACGGTCGTTTTGGTGCAGGCTTGCCGGGCTCAGGCGATATGCAGCTGCTATTTATTCAATCGGCTGTAAACAAGATGGACGATCAGCTCGGGCGGGCTGCTATCATTGAGAACGGTTCTCCGCTGTTTTCGGGTGGTACATCTTCCGGTGAGAGCCAGATCCGCCGCTGGCTTCTTGAAAACGACCTCATAGAAGCAATCATTGCTCTGCCTGTTGACCTATTCTATAATACGGGTATTGCTACATATATCTGGGTGCTTTCAAAGAATAAACGTGAGGAGCGCAAGGGAAAGATTCAGCTTATAGATGCAGGTCAGATTTTCCACAAGCTCAGGAAGGCTCTCGGAAACAAGAAAAACGAGATAAGTCCCGAAGACCGCAGCGTTATCACAAAGCTGTATGCGGACTTTACTGAGAACGAGTATTGCAAGATCTATCCGAATACAGAATTCATCTATCGTGAATATACTGTTATGCAGCCGCTGCAGAGAAGCTATGCCATCTCCGAGGAAAGAATACAGCAGATGCTGTACAAGGGCGCCTTAGATTCGCTGTACAACGAGATCAAATTCAGTGATCTTGAACTGATGGAGGAGCGCAGCGGCAAGGAGCAAAAGCAGCTTGATAAATACTTTGTCGGAAAACCTGTATATGACGCGATAATTGCCGATCTGAAATGCGCAGTTTCTGATAGTGTGTGGCTGTCACCGTCAGAATTCATGCCCGTACTCACAAAGATACTTGCCGG
Organism: Acutalibacteraceae bacterium; assembly: GCA_045224775.1. Lineage (GTDB taxonomy): Bacteria > Bacillota > Clostridia > Oscillospirales > Acutalibacteraceae > UBA1213. Next base: position 2,851 of record JBGVAQ010000495.1, read on the forward strand.
CGCAACTACCGATAAAAAGCTGCTTGACAGGATCGCGGACGGTCTTTCGGTTATGGATAAGAATGCAGAGATTCAGCGTGACAAAAAAGGCAATATTATCTACGACAAGGAAACCAAAGACACCGAGATCGTCAAGTGGGACGAAAGCATTGAGGACTATATGATGAGAGAG
>JBGVAQ010000496.1:0-1847 GCA_045224775.1 Acutalibacteraceae bacterium
AGTAAAAGTTCAGCAGGAGCAGACAAATCAAGAACGAGCAGAGCATATTCAAAAAGCAGTAAAGCAAGTGAAACCGTTTTTGAAAAAACTTCCGGTGTAAATGAAGAAACTGTTGAAGATGAACCGAATGAGAATAATAATGTCTATTATATAAATACAAAAACTAAAGGCAGTTCAGATGATAAGCACATACTGATGTATCCTATACTTGGTGTTGCAATAGTGTTTGTTGCTGCGATAATTTTTGCCTTTTCCGAGGGAAAAAAGAGGGGCAGAAAAAATGATGATAAATAAAATATCGGCAATTCGATTTTTATGGTAAAAAAGTCAAAAAATATATATTTTCATAAGCGTCTTATTGTGGTATAATATTAGCGTCCATAGTAGGATGCTTGATTTTTATAAGGCAGGGGATAAATATGTTTTTTGTTGAATATCCTAAGTGTACTACATGCAAAAGAGCTAAAAGCTGGCTTGATGAGCATGGTATCGAGTATACAGACAGAAATATAAAGGAAGAAAATCCTGCATATGACGAGCTTAAAGAATGGCATAAGCTAAGCGGACTGCCGCTTAAAAAGTTTTTCAATACATCGGGAATGCTTTACAGATCAATGGAATTAAAAAGCAAGCTTGATAATATGTCTGAGGAAGATCAGTTAAAGCTTCTTTCTTCTGACGGTATGCTTGTAAAAAGACCGATAGTTATAAATGATGGAAAGGTAATTGTAGGCTTCAGGTCTGAGGAATGGGAAAAGGAGCTTGCATAAACGGAAAATGCTTATGAAAGATTTTTTACCTGTTTCAAGAGAGGATATGAAAAAACGTGGGTGGAATGAGGTTGATTTTGCTTATGTCATAGGAGATGCATATGTAGACCATCCGTCATTCGGCCCTGCAATAATAAGCCGTGTGCTTGAAGCGGCAGGATATCGTGTAGGTATCATAGCCCAGCCTGACTGGAAGGACGAAAAAAGCATTGATGTTTTCGGAGAGCCAAGACTCGGATTTCTTGTGACGTCGGGAAATATGGATTCAATGGTAAATCATTACTCTGTTTCCAAAAAAAGACGTTCAAAGGATTTTTTTACACCGGGCGGCGTAATGGGCAAAAGACCTGACCATGCAACAGTGGTTTACGGCAATCTTATACGCAAAACATATAAGGATAAGCCTGTTATAATCGGCGGTATAGAGGCGAGCCTCAGAAGAATGGCGCACTATGATTACTGGGACGATGCACTCAAACGCTCGGTACTTCTTGACTCTCAGGCGGATATACTTTCATTCGGCATGGGTGAAAAGTCGATAGTTGAAATGGCCGATGCCTTGAACAGCGGCATACCCGTTAAGGATATAACTTTTGTAAGCGGGACTGTATATAAGGCAAAAAGCCTTGATAATATATACGGCGAGCATATAGTTCTACCGTCATATAAAGAGCTGAAAGCAGATAAGCTCAATTATGCTAAAAGTTTTTATATCCAATATACAAATACGGATCCGTTTTCGGGAAAGATACTTGCAGAACCGTATGATGATGTATATGTTGTGCAGAATCCAATGTCAAAGCCGCTCAGTCAGGAAGAAATGGACAGAATATATGCACTGCCGTTCATAAGGACATATCATCCTATGTATGAAGATCAGGGCGGCATAGATGCGATAAAAGAGGTAAAATTCAGCCTGATAAGCAACAGAGGCTGTTTCGGCGGATGCAGCTTTTGTGCACTGACATTCCATCAGGGCAGAATAATACAGACAAGAAGTCATGAGTCAATAATAAACGAAGCAAAGCTTCTTATACAGGATCCCGAATTCAAGGGATATATACATGATGTCGGAGG
>JBGVAQ010000497.1:0-3080 GCA_045224775.1 Acutalibacteraceae bacterium
TGAATACCATAATGACGTCTCCTTGACAGGCAAGCTGCGCTTATGGGCTACAACCGAGAGCCTATATTCCATCGAGGATGAATATGAGGATATATATGGAGATCTCGCAAGCAAATGCAATCACCTCTGTGAGGAAGGTGTTGAGAAATACTTTCCGGGACAGGATCCGGCGGATCGCTATTCCGATATGGAAGACCACATGCTGAAGATGTTCAGAGAGAGGATCGAGGAAGATCAGCGGTGGGATGAGCTCACAAAGGAGTGTATAGAATGGGAGTGCCTGTATTACAACGAAGACCGAAAAGAACCATTCGACATAGACAGGCTGTTTGACGGATTGAGTCTTGAATTATGAGAACAGATTAGGATAACCAATTTCAGGGAAGATTCATGATAAAGCTTCAATTCCATATTATCTGATAACAGAAATAGCGACAAGAAACGATAATGCTGAATGGTGGATGGATCCAATAAACAGGACGAGGACTGTTCGAGTATCAAATGGTTTTGATACAGCAAAAAAGCTTTGCGGAAGGCCGTGAAGACAGTCGCGAAGGAGCATGGACTCATTCCATCAAAAAGTGCTTCAAATGGCGTCAGACCTGCAATATGGGTTCGAACAGACGCAATTAGAATGCATAAGAACAGTTCGGTATAAGTAAGATCGACGAAATCGACATTAGCGAAAGAACACAAAAGACGGGTTGACTGCAAATGCAGCCAGCTTGTTTTTTATGTCCCATTTATGTCTCGCATCTTTCAGAAAAGAATAGTTCAATTTCGTACAATGAAGTTGCAGATACTTCTATTACACATCGGAGGATAAGATGACAGAGTATAACAGGACTAGTCTTGCGTTCAAAACATGTGATGATGCCGCGAAGCCAAATGAAGCGGACAAATATATAGATTTACCTTTAGATATTTCTATGCTTTCCGGTTCTTTAATCTATACAGCGCCGGAAGAGTTTGGGAAATGCAGCATATCAGATGCCCTTATGAAATGCATACGGGATACAGGCAAAGTGGATATAAGCCGGATCGCTCTGGCTGCAGGAGTCACGACAACCGAAGCTATCAATGGTTTAAGAGGTTCCATCTATCGCAATCCGGATAAGTGGGACTACAAGACAGAGAGTAGCGGATGGGAAACGGCAGATGAATATCTATCCGGCAATCTCAAACAAAAACTGATCAAAGCCAGACAGGCATACAAACTGTATAAGGGCACCTTTAATGATAATGTCCAAGCCCTTGAGAAACTGATGCCTTCTGAGCTTAAAGCCGAAGACATATATGTAACGCTTGGTTCACCCTGGCTTCCGGAAGAGATCATCGAAGACTTCATCAATTATCTTATACAACCGTATGAGTATGACAGATGCGACGGGGTGAGACACGACATAGAGACAGGCACCTGGGAGATCCCTGATAAGAGCTCATTTAATAGATATATCAGGAATAAAAGTACATACGGCACAAGGCACATTTCCGCAATACAGATTATAGAGAAAACTCTCAATATGAAAAGCATAAGTATCACGGAGGAAGTGCCATCAAAAACAACGAAATCAGGAACATCACGAAGCATCAATAAAGAAGAAACCGCTGCTGCTCAGGAAAAGCAGAAGCTGATACTTGATGAGTTCAGACGGTGGATCTGGCAGGACGGCACGCGCACGCAGAGGTTGAAGGAAATATATGAAAACAAGTATGGATTCATGGTAGCCAGGAAGTTTGACGGAAGTTTTCTGGAATTTCCGGGAATGTCCGGGTCTGTCAACCTATATCCATATCAGAAGGATGCAGTAGCCCGCATACTCTTTACGCCAAATACGTTACTTGCTCATGATGTAGGTGCCGGCAAGACATATATTATGATTGCTGCGGCGATGGAGCTTAGGCGGCTTGGAATGGCTAAAAAGTGCATGTTCGTAGTGCCGAACAACCTTGTTGAACAGTGGCGCAGCATGTTCCTCGGAATCTATCCGAAGGCTTCGCTGCTTTGTGTTGAGCCTGATAATATGGACTCCGATCACAGAAACCGTACGTTGCAGAGAATCAAAAGGGGCGATTATGACGGCATAATAATCGCATACAGCTGCTTTGACAGGATCCCGCTGTCTAAGAGCAGTCGGATAGATGCCTTAAAAGCCAAGCGTGATAAGCTCCAGGGAATTCGTATCAGAAAACACCGGGATACTACATCAGGTCTTGAACGCAGACTCAAAAAAGTAACAAAGGAGCTTTCAAAGACTGCTGCATCAAAAGACACAACAAGGGGCATCGTATGTTTCGATGATCTCGGCATTGACATGCTTTTTATTGATGAAGCTCATAACTACAAGAACGTATCTGTTGATTCATCTATCAGTGGTGTATACGGCATCAGCAGGAAAGGCTCAGCAAAATGCGACAGCATGATGGAAAAGGTCCATCACGTCCAGAAGACTCACAAAGGCGGCGGCGTAGTTATGGCTACGGGCACGCCTATTACAAACTCGATTTCAGATATCTATGTGTTCCAGCAATATCTTCAGAGCGGCGAGCTGGAGCTTCTTGGACTGCAGACTTTTGACAACTGGGTCGGAATGTTTGCTGAGAAGACGACTGAATTTGAAATAGCGGTGGATACCGAGAGCTTCAGGCTTGCAACCAGATTCTCAGGCTTCCACAATATCCCGGAACTGACGACTATACTTGCATCCGTAGCAGATTTCCACAGCACAAGATCAGGCGGGATACTGCCAGAATTTGATGGGTATACAGATGTGCTGATCCCGAAATCTGCCGAGCTAAAGGATTACCTCGAGGGAATCTCCAGGCGTGCGGATCGTATACACAATCATGAAGTGAAACGTAAAGAAGACAACATGCTCAAGATTACGGGGGACGGTCGTAAAGCTGCTCTTGATATACGATTGGTGAACGGATGGGCTTTTCAGCAAGGCAGCGACCTATATGGTAATTATTATGTTCGCTGCAAGGCAAGCGAATGTGCCGAACGTATCGCCCGCATCTGGCACGCAACAAAGAAAGACAGGCTGACGCAGCTGATATTCTGCGATACCTCAACGCCG
>JBGVAQ010000498.1:0-3665 GCA_045224775.1 Acutalibacteraceae bacterium
AGGAAGATCACATGCTTTGATGAAGATATACTTCTTGAATATGACGTTGAAGGAGGTATTGGATTTGTTCACGGGGATAATTGAGGAAATCGGAGTTGTAAAAAGTATCGTATCTGGGGCAAATTCCTGCGAACTGACAGTTGGTGCAAGTATAGTGCTTGACGGCACTAAGACAGGCGACTCGATAGCTGTAAACGGAGTATGCCTTACCGTTACTAAAATGACATCTGACAGCTTTACGGCTGATGTTATGCCCGAAACTCTCAGACGTTCCGCACTCGGAAGTCTGAAAAGCGGCAGCACTGTTAATCTTGAAAGAGCTATGGCGGCTGACGGACGTTTCGGAGGTCATATAGTATCGGGACATATCGACGGTACGGGAAAGATAATAAGTATGAAGCGTGAAAAGAATGCCGTATGGGTAAAGATAGAGGCTGACAGCGGTATTTTAAGGCTTATTGTTGAAAAAGGCTCGATAGCGATAGACGGTATAAGCCTGACAGTTGCAGAAGTCAGCGGAAGCAGTTTTTCCGTATCTGTGATACCGCATACGGCTGAAAAGACAACACTTCTTTCAAAAAAGATCGGTGATATCGTTGATCTTGAAAATGATATAATAGGCAAATATGTTCAAAGACTTATGGAACCTGTTGAAGATAATAATAAAAACAAATCCGTTATAACGGAGGAATTTCTTTCTAAATACGGATTTATGTAAACGGAGGGAATAATATTGTCAGACAGAAAATATAACACCGTCGAGGAAGCACTTGACGCATTAAAGCAGGGTAAGCTTATACTTTGCACAGATGATCCCGACAGAGAAAACGAGGGAGATCTTATATGTGCGGCAGAGTTCGCAACAACGGAAAACGTGAATTTCATGGCTAAATACGGCAGAGGTCTTATATGTACGCCTATGTCGCAGGAAATAGCAAAAAGGCTGTCACTTCCGCAGATGGTTTCTGAAAATACGGATAACCACAGCACAGCCTTTACTGTTTCGATAGATCATGTTGATACTACAACGGGCATATCCGCAGAGGAAAGGGGTTATACATGCCGTGCATGTGCCGATCCGGATACAAAGCCGTATGATCTCAGACGACCGGGACATGTTTTTCCGCTTACGGCAAGAAAAGGCGGTGTACTTGTACGCAGCGGTCATACCGAGGCTACAGTTGACCTTTGCAGACTCGCAGGACTTGCTGAATGCGGTCTTTGCTGTGAGATAATGAGAGATGACGGCACTATGATGAGAACGCCTGAATTATGGGAGCTTGCGGAAAAATTCGGACTTTGCTTTATTACAATAAAGTCACTTCAGGACTATATAAGACGGCACGAAAATCATATGCAGCAGCAGGCTTGTGCAAACCTTCCGACAGCCTTCGGAGATTTCAGGATATACGGTTTTGTGAATGACATAACAGGCGAGCATCATGTCGCACTTGTATGCGGTGAGATAGGTGACGGCGAAAATATACTTTGCCGTGTACATTCCGAGTGTCTTACGGGAGATGTTTTCGGTTCGTCACGCTGCGACTGTGGAGAGCAGCTTCATTCGGCTATGAGAATGGTACAGAATGAGGGCAGAGGCATTATACTCTATATGCGTCAGGAGGGCAGAGGTATAGGACTTATCAATAAGCTCAAAGCATATGAGCTTCAGGAGCAGGGATATGATACCGTTGACGCAAACATAAAATTAGGTTTTGCGCCCGACCTCAGAGAATATTGGAGCGGCGCACAGATATTACAGAATTTAGGCGTTAAGTCGCTGCGGCTTCTTACAAACAATCCCGGTAAGATATACGGTCTTGAAGGCTTTGACTTCAAAATAAAGGAACGTGTGCCGATAGAGATACAGCCGGGAAAGTATGACGGCTTCTATCTTAAAACAAAGCAGGACAGAATGGGACATATATTCAATGAAATAAAATTTGATTAAGGAGAGTGTTTATTATGAATATCAACATTATTGAAGGAAAAGTGGTTGCACCGGAGGGCATGAGAGTAGGCATAGTAGCATCAAGATTCAACAGCTTTATAGTTGAAAAGCTGCTGGAAGGTGCTGTTGACGGTCTTGTACGTCACGGTGTTGACGAGGAAAACATTGATGCGGCATGGGTGCCGGGTGCATTTGAAATACCTGTTGTTGCTCAGAGTATGGCGGAGAGCGGAAAATATGATGCGGTTATATGCGTAGGTGCAGTTATAAGAGGCTCGACCTCACATTATGAGCTTGTTGTTAATGAAACAACAAAGGGCATAGCACAGGCAAGTCTTAAAAGCGGTATCCCCGTACTTTTCGGTGTCATTGCTACCGAAAATATAGAACAGGCGATTGAACGTTCAGGCTCAAAGGCAGGAAACAAGGGTTATGACTGTGCTTTGGGAGCAATAGAAATGGTCAACCTTATGAGGCAGATATAATATGGTACTGATATTTGACTATGACGGCACTCTCCATAATACAAAGCATATTTACGGCTGTGCATTCCGCAAGGCTTATGATATGCTTGTAAAGGAGGGCTATGCCGAGGAAAGACTTTATACGGATGAGGATGTTTCAAAATATCTTGGAGTAAGTGCGCCGGACATGTGGAAGGATTTTATGCCTGAGCTTGCAGACGATGTATGGCACAGAGCAAGCATGATAATAGGCCGTGAGCTTATAGAAGGTGTGCTCGGCGGAAAGGCTCAGCTTTTTGACGGAGTTGAAGATACACTGAAAGAGCTTAAAGCCAAAGGTTATACAATGGTGATACTTTCTAATTGCCGCCACGACTATATGGACGCTCACAAAAAAGCACTCGGTCTTGACAGATGGTTTGACAGCTATTTTTGTGCGGAGGACTACGACTTTATACCAAAAGAGAATATTTTCCCGTTTATAAAGGAAAAATATCCTGACGAAAGTTTTGTTATGACAGGCGACAGAGCATCGGATTTCCGTGTCGGAAAGGTTAACGGCTTAAAGACTATAGGCTGTGCTTACGGTTTTGGTACAGAGGAAGAAAGAAAGCTTTGTGACGTTATTATAAATTCGCCTCAGGAGATAACGGATATCCTGAAAGCCTTATAATTATGAGTCATTTTCCTTTTAACAAAATTTTATGATTTTGCTTGAATAATAATGTCTGGGATAGTATAATTTAAGTATGTTATGTCGAAATACTTTTAAAAGGAAGGTAAATGATATGAAAAAGGCTGTCATAATAGGTTCGGGGCCTGCGGGCATATCCGCAGCACTTTATCTGCAGAGAAGCGGAAAAATTGATGTTTCCATAATTTCAAACGGTATGGGCGCACTCGGCAAGGCTGAAAAGATCGAAAATTATTACGGCTTTGCAGAACCTGTTTCGGGTGAAGAACTTTATAAAAGAGGCGTTGAGGGTGCAAAAAGGCTTGGCGTTGAATTTATAGAGGAGGAAGTTGTTTCTGTTGTTTTTGATGATAACTATATGCCCGTTGCTGTGACGAATAAGGGAGAATATACCGCAGATGCACTTTTACTTGCTACAGGTATTTCAAGAAAGACTCTGAATATCAAGGGTATAAAGGAATTTGAGGGGAAAGGTGTCAGCTACTGTGCAGTATGCGATGCATTTTTCTACAGAGGAAAGAATGTGTGTGTTATAGGCAGCGGAGAGTATGCTGTA
>JBGVAQ010000499.1:0-5800 GCA_045224775.1 Acutalibacteraceae bacterium
AACAGCGTAAGAGGAACACTCGCATATACGGGCTTATATAAAGGTAAGCCAGTATCAATAATGGCAAGCGGCATGGGTATGCCATCAATAGGAATATACTCGTATGAGCTTTACAAATATTATGATGTCAAGAATATAATCCGCATAGGAAGTGCGGGAGCAATAAGCGACAAACTTCATCTGCGTGACATAGTAATAGCTTCGGCGTGTGCGACAAACTCAAACTTTGCCGCACAGTACCGTCTGCCCGGCATACCGGCTGCGGCTGCGGATTTCGGACTTCTCAGGCAGACCTATGACACAGCATTGAAACTCGGCAAAAAAGTACATGTCGGAACAATCTTTTCATCCGACACTTTCTATGATGATTCCAATTCCCTTGCCGAATGGAAAAAAATGGGTGTACTTGCCGTTGAAATGGAAAGCTATGCACTTTATCTTACAGCGTCAAGGCTCGACAGAAAAGCTCTCTGCATATGCACAATATCCGACTGTCCGTTCACGGGTGAAGAATGTACAGCCGATGAAAGAGAAACTACCTTCGGGGATATGATAGAACTCGCTCTCGAAAGCAAATATTAATGTGGAATGTGGAAAGTGGAAAGTGGAATTTGTTTAAATACAGAAATTTTTGTACATATGCAAAATTCTGTAGTTTTGCACAAAAAACAGCTATGACGATTTATTTCAAAACCTGTAAAATCAGGAAAAATATCTGATATTATTTCTTTATTGTCATATTTTCATCACATAAAGTAAATACTAAACAAAAAGTGATGTTAAAATTGCACAATACTTCATAAATAAAAAACCATGACTTTATTGACAGGCTGTGTTATAATACATAGGCTGAAATATTAAAGTACAGCCTGCGGTCTTACAGCGAAGTTAAAATATCGGGAGGATAAAACTTATGGGCAGCTCATATGTATATACAGGAAACCCTATAAATCCGAAATACAATATAAATATCGGTGATAAAGTTCTCGAAAAGGACATAGATTACGATATGGAAATAACCGATAATATAAATGTCGGAACAGCACACGTTACCATAACAGGAAAAGGAAAATTCAAGGGCGTTATGGAAAAGACCTTTGAAATAATCCCTGCACCTGCTCGTGCGCTTGCCTTTTTTGCGGAAAATACAGAGTTCGTATATGACGGTGAACCCTGTGAAATGAAGCTCGTTGTCAAGTTCGGTGATGTTACACTCAAAGAGGGTACAGATTATACAATCGAATATCAGAACAACGACAAACCCGGAAAGGCAACGGCAAGAGTTACATTTCAGGGCAACTTCACAGGCATAATGTCTATCCCCTTCAACATCTCTGACGGCGATGAAAAGACCATTAAAAAGCTCAGGAACATATCAATGATATCTGCTGATGAAATAGTTCACGGAAATACCGTAACTGTAATTTCAGCAGCTAAAGGCGGCAGCGGCGAGTATAAATTCGCAGTATTCTACAAAAAGGTAGAAAGCGAAAAATGGGTGACTGTACACGGATACAACGATGAACCCGAAGCTGTCATCAAGCCCAAAAGCCGTGCTCATTACAGAATTTGCGTCAAGGCTAAGGACAGTCAGGGCAGTATTTCCAAAAAATACTTCGATTTAAATGTAGTAGCTCCCACAGAATGAGTATTAAACAATGAATTCTCAGAATTATCAGCCGTGTTTTTTGATAAAACTCTGCATTTGTAAAAATATACAGGTAAAAAATTAAAAAATACGGTTGATTTTTTTGTTTCAATATAGTATAATATGCTTGTTGATTTTGTCAGCAGTTTACAAGACAGAGCCGTACTCTTGGATATGCGGTCGGGCAGGCGCTGTACGACGGGGCACCGTGAACCATGTCAGGCGGGGAACCGAGCAGCATTAAGCGTTTTGCACTGTGCGATGCAGTCAGTCTGTTCGTCCGTATATCCAAGCGCACGATACCGTTTACGGTCTGTCTTGTTTTTTTAGCTGTATTGTGCATATTCACTGTTTTTTGTCGTACAGTGAATAAAGTATGTACAGCTTTGCACTATGATGCCATAGCCCGAAAGGACGTGTAAATAATGTATAGAGTATTATACAGGAAATATCGTCCCCGTGTCTTTGCCGATGTTATAGGTCAGCCGCAGGTGACTGATACACTTAAAAACGAGATAAAATCCGACAGGCTCGCTCATGCCTATCTTTTTACAGGCTCAAGAGGTACAGGAAAAACTACCTGCTCAAAAATACTCGCAAAAGCAGTTAACTGCCTCTCTCCCAAGGACGGCGATCCCTGCGGAGAATGTGAGATATGCAGAGGTCTTGACAACGGCAGTATTATGGATGTTGCCGAAATAGATGCAGCAAGCAACAACGGTGTTGATGATATCCGTATGCTTCGTGAAGAGGCTGACTTCACACCTGCAAACACTAAATACAGAGTATATATCATAGACGAGGTACACATGCTTTCAATAGGTGCATTCAACGCACTTCTGAAAACACTTGAAGAACCGCCCGAACATGTTATCTTCATACTTGCGACTACCGAAGTACACAAGCTTCCTGCAACGATACTTTCAAGATGTCAGCGCTTTGACTTCCACAGGATATCACCGCAGGATATAGCCGACAGACTTGAATATGTATGCGGCTGTGAAAACGCTTCCATAGACCGTGATGCTGCACTCCTTATTGCAGGTATCGCAGACGGCGCTATGAGAGATGCGCTTTCTCTCCTCGATCAGTGCATGGGACATTCTTCACACATCACCGAGGAAACTGTCCGTAAAACCGCAGGTCTTGCAGATAAAAGCAGCCTGCTCACACTTACCGATGCACTGATATCACACGATATAGCCGCCGCAGTAAATATGATAGACGAGCTTCATAAAAGCTCAAAGGATATGTCAAGGCTTTGCGATGAGCTTACAGAACATTTCAGGTCAATGATGCTCATAAAAACAATGAAACAGCCGAGAGATATACTCGTCATGGCAGAAAATGACTATCAGAAAACATGCGCTCAGTCCGAAAAACTCAGGCTTTCGGATATAGTAAACACCATAGATATATTGCAGTCTGCGTCAGGCCGTATGAGATACGGAGTTAACAGACGTATAGAAATGGAAATGACTGCCGTAAAGCTTTGTTCCGACAATACGGAAAAAACCGACAGTGAGCTTGAAAAAAGAATAATAAGGCTTGAAAATATCGTGTCGGCAATAGGTTCCGATACATCGGCTGTAATGCAGCCAAAGCCGAAGCCTTCTCCCTCATCACCGCCCGTAAAACGACCGTCAGCAGAGGAAATGGAAAAGCTGAGAAGTGATGCCGTTCCTATGACACAGTGGCAGGAGGTAATAGAGGATATCAGAAATTATTCAAGAACGGTGGCGGCAGGCTTTGAGGGAAGTACCGCCTATATCAGCGGAAAATATGTACTTGTGGACTCACCTAACGATATCTGCTTTGAGCTTCTCAGAAAACCTGCTCAAAGAGATAAAATGAGAGATTCTATCAAAAGGGTAACGGGAAAGGAATACAAACTCGGAAGATATTCCTACCCCGATGAAAGCAGCTCCGACGATGCCCTTTCAAAATTTGTGTCGGGTCTGCGCTCTTCAGGAGTACCTGTTGAGGAAATAAACAAAAAATAAATATAACGGAGGACAATAAAATGAAAGCAAGATTACCTAAAGGATTTAACAACGGAGGCAGCAACACAAACATTCAGCAGCTTGCACGTCAGGCTCAGAAAATGCAGGAAGAAATGGACGAGGCTACAAAAGAGCTTGATATAAAGGAATATTCCGCAGCAGCAGGCGGCGGCGCAGTAAACGCTGTTGTAACAGGTGCGCTTGAAGTAAAGTCAATAGAGATAAGCAAGGATGTTGTTGATCCCGAAGATATAGACATGTTATCAGATCTCATTATCGCAGCAGTAAACGAGGCTATCAGAAAGGCTCGTGACGAAAAGGCTGCTACAATGGACAAGATATCCGGCGGTCTTAATGTTCCCGGATTGTTCTGATCATGTCAGAATATAACCTCGCACCTTTCGAGGTTCTCACCGAGCAGTTCAAAAGACTGCCCGGTATAGGAAGTAAATCTGCTAAAAGAATAGCATATTATCTTCTTGAGATGCCCGAAGAGGAAGCGGAAAAATTCACATCTGCAATAAAAAATGCCAGAAAGCTTATACACCGCTGTAAAATATGCGGAAACTACACCGATAAAGATGTTTGTACAATATGCTCTGACGAGGGACGCAACAAGTCATTGATATGTGTTGTCGAGGATACACAATCCCTGCTTGCACTGGAAAAAACTTCAAACATAAAAATGATGTACCATGTACTCAACGGTGCTATATCCCCTGTAAACGGCATAACACCCGATATGCTGAGGATAAAAGAACTGCTTGCAAGACTTGGCGACGGTCAGGTAAAGGAAATAATACTCGCAACAAATGCAACAGTAGAGGGCGAGGCTACAGCTATGTATATATCAAAGCTTGTAAAACCGCTCGGAATAAAAACAACAAGACTTGCATACGGCATACCTGTCGGCGGCGACCTTGAATATGCCGATGAAATGACATTGTCATACTCAATCGACGGCAGACGTGAAATATAACAAAAATCAAAAATAATGAAGTCAATGCTTCCGCTGTAAATTGCGGGGCATTGACTGTCATATTTTATCAGCCTGATGAATATAATTATATGTGTACGGATAAATTCCTGACGGAAGGAGAATGACTGTGGCAAAGGAATCGCTTAAAACAATAGCTCAGAATAAAAAAGTCCACTTTGAATACTTTGTCATAGAAAGCTTTGAAGCAGGCATAGAGCTTTGCGGTACGGAGGTAAAATCCATAAGACAAGGCAGAGTGAATATGAAAGACTCATGGTGTACAGTCGAAAACGGAGAATTATTCGTCAAGGGTATGCACATAAGTCCGTATGAACAGGGAAATATATTCAACAAGGATCCTATGAGAGTACGCAAACTGCTTATGCACCGCCGTGAAATAATGCGTCTTTACGGTCAGGTAAAACAGGACGGCTATTCTCTTATCCCTATCTCGCTTTACTTCAAGGGTTCAAGAGTAAAACTCCAGCTGGGTTTATGCAAGGGTAAGAAAATATACGATAAACGTGCAGACATGGCTGAAAAGAGTGCAAAGCGTGATATTGAAAGGGCTGTAAAGCTCAGAAATCAATAATACACATACCGACCGACTTTATTTAAAGATCGGTTATATACGGGGGCGTAAAGGTTTCGACAGGGAGTGTGAGCTTCGGCAAGCGAGCAGCGGCACTGCAGAACCGCTATAAAATCCGCAGATCTTAAAATTAAACGACAACAAAAATACTGTTGCCCTTGCTGCTTAATTAGCGCAAGCGTTCTTATTGGAAGTACCACGATCCTTTAAGGGCGTCGATCAGTGGTGAACGTGAACGGAGAAGTGTCTTGGTCTCCGTCATGAATCAAAGACTACTGAAATACTGAGTTTGTCATCGGACGCTGTATGGAGGGAATGTAAAAACGGTGACTGCGCTCGGAGAAAACCGTTGTAAGTGCTTTTTGGACAGGGGTTCGATTCCCCTCGCTTCCAGAAACGCCCCCTCACGTTGTTCGGGGGTTCAAAGAATGACGAATAGTGAATAGAGAATAGTGTATAGTGATGCTCCGAGGGGCGTTTCTGTGCTATTCTCTATTCACTATTCTCTTTTCTCTATTCACTAAAAAGGTAAAAATATGCGTCACGGCACCGCAGTCAGATTTTGCGTACCGCAGCAT
>JBGVAQ010000500.1:0-2515 GCA_045224775.1 Acutalibacteraceae bacterium
AGAACAGAATCCTTTAGTGCTATGCTCTTATCTCTGCCCGGATACATGATGTAATAAGGCGGAATCTCGTTTGCCTTTTTCAAGAGCTCTTTTATCAGCTTTGCCTTCCCAAGCCACAGCTTGAGAGGATTGATCTTCGGAAGGTCTTCCTCCGTAATCTTACCCTTCATACCGCCGAATTTCATGACTCTTTCTTTGATATAGCGAAGGTCATATCTGGCAGGATTCACCTCGATGATTTCCTTATCCAGACCCGTAAGCATGTAAACTGCCTCCAGCGGTGTGCGGACAGAGGTTTCAATGGTGAACACCACATCACGGGGAACCTCGACATATTGTCCAATGAGAGCGAGATTTGTGCAGTCCTTCGGAATGATCGTCGGGCGGTCGCTTTCCTTGCGAGGCATGAACTGCGAGGTGATATAGGGCATCATACAGGTAGAGATATGGGAATGTGCCAGCACCTCATCCTTCATATCCAACATTCCAAAATGGTACAGCATCTCTTCAATGATCTCATTTCCTGTGCACTCCGCCATAGGCTTTTTGATATAGCTGCCAATACGCTCTCCAAACAGGCCATCTCCCCACAGAACGTCACGGTTCTTCTCCCGCTGATCCGGGAAATAGTCCCTATCATAAATGACCAGCGACATTTCCCAACCGGAATCCATGAAGGTGATTCCGCCGCCCGTACCGCTCTTGCTTCCGGTCATCTTCTCCAATCGTTCAAAAAATTCGGGATAGTCTTCTACGGTGAGGAAAAAACTCATCCATTTGGTCTTGTCGATATGGCTTAAGAACTTATCTGGATTGCCGAACTTTTTATTCCGTGCGGCAAGGTTTTTCCATACCGTGAACAAGCCCATATCTTCCGTGTCCCGGTTAATTTCAGCGATATGTGTATTATCACCGTAGGAGGCGTTTGTCATCATGGAGCCGCTGGTAAGAAGGACGTAATCCTGAGCTCTTACAGGAATGGTTTCCTGATTCTTGATCTTAATACCGTAAACCGTATTGCAGGCCTCATCCATTTCCAGATCATAGACTGCAGTGTCCATACGGAAGGTGACACCCTGATCCTCCAACCATTTATGAATCGGCTTGATCACAGAATCCTTGTCATTGCGTTTTGTATGCAGAATGCCCTCCAGATAGTCGAGCCTGTTCAGAAGGCCGAATCGGTTGAAATACCGCTGCGCCTCCAATGCACTGTGATAGGGCTTAAAAGCCAGCATAGAGTGATAGCACCACCACAGAGAGCTATGGAAGAACTCGCTGTCCTTTCCGAAATAGTCCTCAATCGTCATATCCTCCAGATCCTTTTCCGGGATGCTGGTGAAGTGCTCCATTTTCAGGAGCAGCTCCGGACTCATGCGGTAGTCATGCACCTTTTCGTAAATATGTCCCTGTTTGCACAGGAGTCTGCTTTCGGAATGGATCGGCATATCCTTATTGGCTCTTACTGATTCATCAAGCACCGAGATCGATGGATCTTCCAAGGACGGGATCTTGCTGCACAGATACCAAAGGCACTCCATAAATGGCTCCAGTTCACGCTCACCGGGGCAGATATAGCCCGCTTCCCCGGAATAAGCGTCACAGCAGCCGCCAAGGGAATTTCGTTTTTCATACAGCGTGATATTCTTTCCCGGCATTCCGGCATCATCAATCAGAAAGACCGCTGCCGCAAGGCCGGCCATTCCTCCGCCAATGATGTGGGCGTTCCTTTCTTCTATGCCTTCAGGTGCGGGAGCCTTGTAAAACAGATTGTAAATGTTCATGGCATACATTCCTTTCTGAAAAGTTTTCAAAACAGTGTTGAAATCACAACACTGTCTATATTATAATAAGGAATGTACTATGGAGCAACCATTGATGTTATGCGAAGTGTTGATATATCCACACTCAACGCATATTTGTCGATATATTCAGGAGGAAATTTATGAAGGCAAAGAACCTGAACGCTTCATCTGTAAAAACAAGAAACCTCATAAGAGATACTTTTGCAGAGCTGCTTTACGAAAAGAAAAATATTAACAAGATCACAGTGACAGAGCTGGTGCAGCGAGCGGACATTAACCGGAGCACTTTCTATTCTCACTATGATGATGTGCGGCACGTTGCGGAGGATATTAAAGCCGAAACACTGAAAGCCTTCTTTGAGAACAAAACCATATCCAATGTACATGACATTGAACCTTTCTTTGATGAGATTTATGCCTATATCAAGAAGAACGATTCCTTCTTCCGGTTGATCTTCATCTCAGATGAAGTGACGAATTTTGTGCGTCATCTGGGCAACATCTGTAAAGGACGAATTTACGAGGCAGTAAACAAAGACGACTCTATTCGTGATAAACACCTGCTTGAACTGGAAGTTTCTGCATTTTCGGACGGCATCGCCATGCAGTTTATCCGTTATTATCACAATGACTATAACGTGACGCTGGAGGAGATCATCGAGTGCGGTAAACTCTGGTGTAGAACGATGATCGAACGCCGATCAGAGAAG
>JBGVAQ010000501.1:0-4580 GCA_045224775.1 Acutalibacteraceae bacterium
TCCCATCCCTGCTGATTTGCAGCTGAGTTAACTTCCTGTTTTTTTGCCATGCTTATTCCTCCTTGATATTGTTTTATTGCCCTGAAAAAAAAGGCGGTATATAATATTTATATTAACAATTATATCATATATTTTGCCGTATGTACAGCTTTTTTGTATAAATTCGTTAAAATACAACAAACGGTGCAGAGAGGTTGTCTGCACCGTTTGTATCAAGGGGATTATTTGTATCACTGTGACAGTGGATACTTAATGAAGAGGGTTCAGAATAAGATGGCATAAACCAACTCATACCTTATTAAAATTATATCATATGAACTGTGCCAGAACCGTGCCAAAATCGTATCAGAACACGAAATGTTTATGAATTTTTTGTTAATTTTTATTGAAAAAATATATGATATGTGACATAATATTTATGAAGAATTTTTATGGAGGAATTTTCCGATGCAGGCGTTGATAGACCGTATAGGCATACCTGAATTTATACATATTATTATACAATTGTGGAACTTTGTGTTTCTGATAATAATGATAGTTTCGGTTGTTATAAGCAGGAGAAAGGTTGAATATGACACTGAGTCACGAAAACTTGATTTGCCTTTTACAAAAGAAATACTCATATTTTTGGTAATGATATTCATGTATAATTTCTTTGATGTAATGTGTACTGCGATGAAGGGTGAAACAAGCAAGTTCGGATTTTTTGCAGTACAGGCTTCATTTATCGGATATTTTGCTGTCGGTTCTGCTCAGATGATATTCTTTTTACAGCTTATCAAGATCAATATTGCCGACAAGATCGGTTCGGTAAAACTCAGATTTGCAACATCAGGTGTACAGCATATGCAGATTCCCTGTCTTTTTTTACTTTTCATAACGCCGTTCACAGGTGCTTTTTATTATTTTGACCAGTATAATATGTATCACAGAGGGCCTTATTATATTTTTCTGTATATGGTAATGGTGGTATCATTTATATATATATTTATAGTATTTATCTTATTCAGAAAGAATGTAGATCCGTTTTTCGGAAAGATGACATTTGTAGCGTCACTTACTCCGCTTACAACCTTTCTTTTACGACTTATTTATAAAGGTCCTTCATACAATAATATATCTGTTTCAATAACGGCGCTTATAATCTTCCTGCTTTACGAGCAGAATAAAACGGCTATTTCGGTAAATAATGCGCATGAGCTTGAAAAGAGCAAGCAGGAGCTTCAGGAAAACAAGATAAAACTTCTTGTCGCACAGATACAGCCGCATTTTATATATAATTCCCTCATGGCTTTGCAGTCAAAATGTACACATGATCCCGAACTGTACGAGGGTATAAGCAGCTTCGGAAAGTATCTCCGTGCAAATCTGACGGCTATGACAGAGAATACGCTTATTCCTTTTAAGGATGAGCTTAAACATATTAAAGCTTATTTACAGCTTGAAAGGCTGAATTTCGGAGACAAGCTGAGAGTCGAATATGATATTGAGATAGATGATTTTATGGTGCCGTCATTCTGTGTGGAGCCGCTTGTGGAAAATGCGGTGCGTTACGGAATAGGTACATACAAGAACGGCGGACTTGTAAAGATAAATGTGTATGATGAACCGGATTATATTATGATAGAGGTATGGGATGACGGTTCAGGAGGGAATAAGCTTACGGACGTACAGAAAGACAGAAAAAGTATCGGTATAGAAAATGTACGCCTGCGTCTTAAAGCTATGGATAAGGGCGAGCTTTCGATAACACAGAACGAAAAAGGTACGAGTGCTGTCATACGTCTTAAACCAACAGCAATGCTTTAAAAAATTTGGAATGTGGAAAGTGGAAAGTGGAATTATAAGTAAAACGGGGGAGTAATGTATGATAAGTGTAACAATAGATGATAATCAGGCAATATTAGACCTTATGAAATATATTATAAATAAGATAGATCCCGAAGGCAGCCATTTTTTTGCATGTTCGGCACATGAGGGACTTATGATGATAGAGAGCAAGAGGGCAGACGTTGTTTTTCTTGATATTGAGATGCCTGAAATGTCGGGTGAGGAGGCAGCGTATATTCTCAGAAGGCACTACGGGAATATTGACATAATATGTATAACGGGACATTCGGAATATGCCATGCTCGGACACAAAATACATTGCAGCAGTTTTATTACAAAACCGTTTGACGAGCATGATATATTTGAAGCACTGAAATGGGTGAGAGTGCCTGTGAAGATAGATGAGAATGTTATAAAAGTCAGGTGCAGCGATCATTTTGCCGTTTTTGCAAACGGCGAGCCTTTCAATTTCGGCAAACGGCTGACAATAGAGATATTCGCATATCTCATATACAAGCAGGGTGCATTTGCGACCAATGGAGAGCTTGTGGGTGTTTTCTGGGACGGTGATCCCGATAAGCAGGATCTTCTTAGAAAACATATAAAGGATATGAGGGATTGTTTTGATGAGGTAGGAGCAGGAAACGTGCTTGTAAAGAAAAGAGGGAGCATAGGCGTGAATTTCAATGAAATAGAGCTTGAAGGCGATCCCTCGGAATTATCCGAGCAGTTCGGCTGGCTGATATAAAATTCAATTCATAATTCATAATTCATAATTCACAATTAATAATTATTAATTATTAATTATTAATTAAAGAAGCTTTCGCAAGGTTATCCCATGCGAAAGCTTTCTTTGGGTTAATGTCAGTCAATCTTTTTGTATATCAATACTGAACTATGAGATAAAGAGCTATAGAAACAAGCAGACCGCATATTATAAAAAACAGGTGACGTTTTTTATGTTCAACGAGCAGTCCTGCAAATTCCCTGAGAAAAGCATTCGGGTAGAAGTACTTTTTGGTTTTTGCCGAAAGTCCGCTTACCTTCATGCCTAACCTTTGGGCTAATGTATAGCCTCGTAACACATGATAATTTGTTGTGGAAAATGCAATATTTGTTTTGCTGATATCTCCGGCATCGCCTTCAATTATCTTTTTTGAAAATGCCATATTCTGATATGTATTGACAGACTTATCTTCTTTGAGAATACAGTCTTCTGGAATACCCTGTTCCATAAGATATCGTTTCATGCTTTCAGCTTCACTTATGACCTCATTACTGCCCTGACCGCCGGAAGGAACGAATTTTGCATGTTTGTTCCATTTTTCATTCTGTTCTTTATCGAATGCAAGTGCACGGTCGATTCGTCCACGAAGAATGGGAGTGGGTGAGCCGTCTTTTCTTATCGCACAGCCGAGGATTATGATATAGTCCATCGGCTTTTTGATTTTATATCTCGTTGAAGCAATCGCACAGAATATAGTTGAAGCAAGCAGACATTCAAGATAACAAAAGATAAATGAGATCGACATAATGATAAGAGTACGCACATGACGTCCGATTTCTGAATGGCTGTAAAGATCCTTTCCGAGAAATGACATCAGTATCAATGAACCGATAACTGAAATACCGAGAAGTATGCCCAGAAGATTATTTATACGGAAACCCTCATGGCGTACCAGCTGAATATTGCTTATGCTGAGTAACAGACAGAACAAAATCAATGGTACAGCAGTAGCATAGACAAAATATGAGGCAATATTACCGAGTGAGTAAATGATGGTTTCCACATTTAAGAAATATCTGTTGCCAAATGATCCGATATTGCTGTTAAGAGAGAATATAACAGTAACTATCATAAAGAACATTATACCGCCAAGCGAGATCATTGAGTAATCAAATTTTCCGTTTTTCTGCCTTTCGTGGAAGGATATGGCACATATAATAATACCGATTATCATAATGGCATCTGTAAGTAATCTGACAGTCCATAGCCCGTTGAAATTGTCATCCGATAAATTGTATATCATGCCTAATGTATTAACATTAAGTGAAATCTCTCCATTTTTCGTATCGGTAATATGTTTTGTGTATGGCTTATCGCTTCCGTCAGGAACTGTTGTATAATCGTATGTATCATCATAGAAAATATTGACGGTTACATTGCCTTGACCGGTACTTTCAAGATCAACCTCCAATATGTTCATTATGTCGTAAAAATTTCCCATCCGGATATCCTTAACTTTGACAATATCATCTCCGGAACATTCTACCCTCACATTGCTGATATCTGTTACACCGTTCAGATAGAAAAAACAAGTATAAGTTCTGCTGTAAAAGCAGAGAAAGATAGAATAACTCACGAGGATAAGTGCAATAGCTGAAATGCCGAAGATATATCGCCGTTTGATTTTATGTTTTGTTTTTTTCAAATGAATACCTCCTGTACAATATTATAAATATAAATATATATCAATTATAACACATTGTATTCTTTTTGAAAAGGCTTTAAAAAGATACAATTTGTTTTTTGTTTTATATTATGTTTATATTTATATGAGTAAATAAATGTTCATTCGTTAAAATCACAAACGCCTGTCCAACAAATCAATGGGGATTATTTGCTTTTTTAACAAAAAATATGGATATATACTGTGAATGATTGACAAATGAAAAGCAGCGTTTTATAATGAAATCATAAATTAAAGACAGCATTTTGAAGAATATTAAAAGATTGCTTTAGCAGCAGC
>JBGVAQ010000502.1:0-2807 GCA_045224775.1 Acutalibacteraceae bacterium
TATCGGGCAGGAAAGATTTTTACAGCTTCGGAGATGTCAAACAGATACTTATGAATTATGAGGTGCAGAAATGAACCGAAAGCTTTCAAAAGCCGAACAATGCCGCAGTCTGATGTATAAGCGTCCAATGGTAAACGAGCTTAATTATTTTGAGATAAATGAAAGCCTTATGGATATGGCGGAAGTGTGTTCCAATATACATTACGCTTTTGATGATGACGAAACACTTATAAATGCATTTGACGGCAACGAGGATCAGGCACATGAATTCATAATGACATTTTCAGACCTTGATGTTGAAATAGAACGTCTTTATGAAAGCTTTGAAGAAATGTACAGATATGAAGACGATCCCGAAAGAAAATTTAATGATATGACAGTTTCACTTATCGGTGAGTGGTTCAAGCTTTTGGGCTTTGATTCATACCGTAATGATTATTTCAGTTTTGATAACCCGATATCAGAAGAAGTTGCCGCAGATGAAAGTCGTAAACGCATCATGAGAAAGACAAAGAAAGAGATTCTTGACGAGATCGGGCTTACTATGACATTCATTATCAGGTACATTGACATAAAATCAAGATTTGAATGCATGAAAGCGACAATCGATATTTTTCAGGATGAAAACGTTGCTGTGCTTGGGGTAATAAAAGATATCAATGACAAGTACAAAGGACTTTTTGATAAAAGCGGAGAGCTTGACGATTGGCACAAAGGAAAAGAGATAAGGGAGTTTGATAAAATAGTCAACGACCTTCCCGAAAAATACTGGGTAGAATAGGAGAATGAGAATGACCGACATAAAAGAAAAATCCGCTCCCGAAACAGCCATTTCGGAAACGGAAAATAAAAACTACGATACTGCAATTATAAATCAGGCAGTCGAAAAAATCAACCCTAAACTGAAAAAACTTAATAAATATGCCGCTGTTATCGCAGAGCCTACCGCAAAGGCTCTGCATGGCTTTTGCAGGCAGTCCGAAGAGTTCGCAAGAGCAATAGCTGAAACTGACAAGACCTTTAAAGACTGCCTTAAAACGATAACAAAAGACATTGGAAGAGCTGTATCAGATATAGAAGTCTATCAAAAGGCTGTAGAGTTCTTCTTTCCGGGTGCAAAGGTAGAGCTTAAGATGATTATACACATGAGCGAATACGAAATGCAGGATAATGAACCGTCAGCTCCTGCCGAGCCTGTACCGGAACCGGAACAGAAGAAAGACATTGATCTGTCACTTGGCGGTCTTCTGGATTGGTAGGTGACAGCGGCATGAGAAAACAAAGAAAAGAAGACCTTATGTATTTATTTCCGGCTGTGCCGTATGAATACATGAAGCTGATGCAGGATACACCGGGACCGAGAAACTACTGTATTTTCCTTACAAACGGAAAAGAACTCTTTGCAAGGTGCTTCCATCGTTACAAAAAAGGCAGGGAAATAATAGAACGTCAGCGTTATGTATTTGCAAAGGACGGCTATGTAAGATACGGACTGAAATTCGATACATACGGCAAAACGCACTGGGAGATACTGACAGAGTTCAGAGAGCCTGTGTTCCATTCCACATATTACAGCTGTGCTTACCATCCGTTTGATAATAGTTACAATGTTCTTAATTTCAACGCTGTTGAAAACAGCGACATGAAATACAGTCAGCTCAGTAAAGCGGATGAGCTTCCTATATCTTATCTCAGGCTTTATATAAAGCATAAAAATCTTGAATACCTCGTGAAAGCAGGATACGGCGGACTGATAACAGAAGAACATTCGGGCGGCTGGAGTTGTATTTATACGCCCACATTAAGAATACATGCTGACATTGACTGGAAATCAAACAATTTGCTTAAAATGCTCAGACTTAACCGGACGGAGTTCAAAACACTTAAAGACAATGAACGTTATTATGAGGATTTTATACTATGGCGTAAGGAATATCCGAAATACAAGCCGCAGGATCTTCTTTTGCTTTCAAAAGTATTCGGAAGTTCGCTTGGTACGGTCGGCCATCTGATGCACATTTCCGAAATGAGTATCAGACGTACAGCAAGATATCTTTTTGAAAGCGGTGTTCCGCTGAGAGATTACACTGATTATCTTGAACAGTGCAAAAAGCTTGAATATAACCTGAAAGACACGGCAGTTTGCTTTCCGGATAATTTTTATGATATGCATACAAGATGTACAAGTATCATCAAGTACAGGGCGGATAAAAAGAAAAATCAGGAATTTGCATCAAGGCTTGCCGAAAGACAGAAGTTTGAATTTGAATACAATGATCTTATCCTGATACAGCCGGCAAGTATGGAAGATATCATCAAAGAGGGGCAGCAGCTTGAACACTGTGTGGGCGGATATGCCGAGCGTCACGCACTGGGCAGTACGAACATATTCTTTATCCGGCAGAGATCAGCGGCACATATTCCCTATTACACCGTTGAGGTCAGCAACGATTACCGCATTATCCAATGCAGAGGTTACAGGAATGACAGCCGCAGAGAAAAGCCCGATGAAATCAAAGAGTTTGAAAAACAATATCAAAAATATCTGGAGGGACTAAAAAATGGAAACAACCGTATTGACAAAACAGCATAAGACAGCCATTGAGCTTAATCAGAAGATAATTATAACAGCTCAGGCGGCACAGCAGAATCTTTATGATATGTGCGTTATGCTCAAACAGATGAGGGATGACAAGCTTTATAAAGAGCTGGGTTATCAGAACTTTGAGGACTACTGTGAGAGCGAAGTAGGAATGAATCGCCGAAATGCTTACAGATACATAGCAGTTATAGAAAATATTAAAAAT
>JBGVAQ010000503.1:0-3857 GCA_045224775.1 Acutalibacteraceae bacterium
GTAAGCAACGTCAAGGCGAAGACCGTCTATCTTGAACTTGTCCATCCACATAGCAACAGCATCAAAGATATGTTTTTTAACATCGGGATGTCTGAGGTTGAGCTTTACAAGGTCATAGTTACCTTCCCAGCCCTCATACCAGAACGGATCACCCCAGGGGCTGTTGCCGCCGAAGTTCAGGTTCTGAAACCATGAGCAGTAAGGTGAACCCTGTTTTTTCTCCTGTATATCCCTGAATGCCCAGAAGCCTCTGCCTACATGGTTGAAAACGCCGTCAAGAACTACTCTTATACCGTTCTCATGCAGAGCCTCGCATATTCTTGCAAAGCTTTCGTTATCTCCAAGACGGTTATCTATATTATAATAATCGTTTGTATCATATCCATGAGTTGTGGACATAAAAACAGGACCGAAATAAACTGCATTGACATGCATTTCTTTAAGGTGAGGGATAAAATCCTTTACCTTGTCAAGACGATATTCCTTTACACCATCGTTTATTCTCGGTGCTCCGCAGAATCCAAGCGGATAGATGTGATAAAAAACTGACTCGTTTACCCAATACATAATTAAAATTCTTTCCTTTCGATGTGGTACTGACTGCATACCGTTTTTTTAGAACACAATAATTATAGCATATATTGCATTAAAAATCAATAGTAAAACTTATTTTTTTGTTAAAACTGTCATAAGAGCTGATAAACTTTTTATAATATCTTGTATTGATATTGCCAATCAAACATTTTATAATATATAATATGTATACATATGTCAAAGGAGATGTACAAATGAAAAAAGCCGGAAGGGCAATTGCTGTTTTTTATGCGGCAATTTTCACCCTGACTCTTTTGCTTTGCGGATGCAGGGCGGAAAATACCGATAACAGCAAAGCTGAAAGCAGTCATAAATATATAAGTCAGGAAACAAGTGAAGAATCAGTCATAAGTGAGAAGGATTTCATAGGAGAATGGCACTGCAATATAGACAAGGAAAAAGCACCTGCGGAAGAAGCGTCAGTGTTTGATAAATACACAATAATACTTACCATATATCCTGACGGTAAAGCTGATTTTGTAAATACTATAATTGAGCAGAGCCATTCAAAGAACATGACATGGAAATTAAAGGATGACACGCTTGTTATTGAAACGGATGACAAACAGCATAGAGTTTCAAACTGGATAATAAAAGACAACAAACTTTATGAGCTTGAAAACCAAAAGCCCTATATATATTATGAAAAGCATTGAAAAGCTGCATTAAAAGCTGTATAATGATAAAAACAGATAACCGGAGTGATACCGTTGGCTGAAAAAGACATAACAAGTAAAACACTTGAATCATACAATTCCGTATTTGCCGATATTGTAAACTGTTTATTATTTAACGGTGAAACGGTAATTAAAGAAGATGAACTGACTCCGGCGGAGAAATCATCTCAGTACAAAGCAGACGGAAATATATACAGTCAGGAACGTGATGTTTCAAAATTCTGGATGAATTCAAATATAAATATCGCTTTCATAGGTATAGAAAATCAGTCTGCACCTGATGAACTTATGCCTATGAGAATAATGAACTATGACGGGGCTGTATATCGTGACCAGTATAAAAACAGAAACAAAAACCGGAACAAAAAATGCTATCCTGTCATAACACTTGTTATCTATTTCGGAAAGGATGACTGGAAATACGGAAAAAACCTGCATTCCTGTCTTGATGTTCCTGAAAAACTTATGCCGTTTGTAAGTGACTACAGCATGAATTTCTATTCCATAAAGGATATGTCTGCTGAACAGATAGAACTTTTCAAGTCAGACTTCAAGGCAATAGCAGAATTTTTCTACGCTCTCAACAACAGAACTGTATATCATCCTACCGAACAAATACTGGATTATCCAGAAGAAGTTATTGACATGATAAGTATATTCTCCGGTGATGAACGGTTCAGAAACGAATATAATTCTATGAACGGAAAAGGAGGAATAACTATGTGTGAAATATACGATCAGATACTTAAAGAAGGCGAAGCAAAAGGCAGAGCTGAAGGTGAAGCAAAAGGCAGGGCTGAAGGCGAAGCAAAAGGCTTTTTAAAAGCTCTTATCGGACTTGTAAAAGACGGAATTCTTACACTTGCCGATGCCGCAAAAAGAGCCGGTATGACTGTTGAAGAATTTGAGGCTGAATCCGGTCTTAAAGCCTGATATCTCATTTATTTATTATTTTTATTTTTTATTATGCTTGACAAACCTGTAATCAATAGTGTATAATCTTTTGTATAAAGTCATAAAGACTATGAAGGAAACAAGATACAGTGCCTTGTGCAAAGAGAACTGCCGGTTGGTGTAAGGCAGTGACGGGGGTTGTATGCATAGCTCATTCCGGAGTTGTCTGCCCGATAATGTAGGACAGAACGTGTGGTCACGTTACAGACCGGAGCCTTTATTGAGGCTTATCGAGGGATACTTATGTATCCGAATTTGGGTGGTACCACGTGCTTTTCAGCCCGTCCCATGTCATCACGACTGGGACGGGCTTATTTTACGATATCCGAGGAGGTAACAATTATGGAAAAAGGTTTTAAAAAGTACGTTCCATTTGAACAGATCAAGATCAAAAACAGAAAGTGGCCCGACAATACTATAACAAAAGCGCCTGTATGGTGTTCTGTCGATCTCCGTGACGGCAATCAGGCTCTTGTCGATCCTATGAACCTTGAACAAAAGCTTGAATTTTTCCACGCTCTCTGCGACATGGGTTTCAAGGAGATAGAAATAGGCTTCCCGTCAGCTTCCGAAACGGAATATGAAATATGCCGTGAGCTTATCGAGGGCAACCATATTCCCGATGACGTTACAATACAGGTACTCGTTCAGGCAAGAGAACATCTTATCCGCAAAACATTCGAGGCTGTAAAGGGTGCAAAAAATGTCATAGTACATTTTTATAACTCAACATCAACTCTCCAGCGTAAAGTTGTATTCAAAAAGGATATGGACGGAATAATAGATATAGCCGTCGAGGGCGCAAAGCTCATAAAAGAACTCATAGACAGCTATGAGGGCGATACCAATTTCAGACTTGAATATTCTCCCGAAAGCTTTTCGGGTACAGAGGCAGATAATTCCGTAAGGATATGTGAAGCGGTAATGGACGTTATCAAGCCTACTCCCGAAAATCCGATAATCCTCAATCTGCCGAACACAGTCGAGATGTGCACACCCAACACATACGCTGACCAGATAGAGTATTTCATAACACACATGAAAAACCGTGAATCTGCAATAATAAGCCTGCATCCTCATAACGACAGAGGTACAGGCGTTGCATGTGCGGAGCTTGGACTGCTTGCCGGTGCTGACAGAATAGAAGGTACACTTTTCGGAAACGGCGAGCGTACAGGAAACCTTGATATCGTCACGGTAGGTCTGAATATGTTCACGCAGGGCGTTGATCCGAAGCTTGATTTCAGCGATCTGCCGAAGTACCGTGAAATATACGAGCGCTGCACAAAGATGAAAATAGGTGAACGTCAGCCATATGCCGGCGACCTTGTATTCACAGCTTTCTCAGGCTCACATCAGGACGCAATAAACAAAGGCTTTGCATATGTCAAGGAAACAAACAGCGATAAATGGGAGATTCCCTATCTTCCGATAGATCCTGCCGATGTAGGCAGACAGTATGAGCCTATCATAAGAATAAATTCACAGTCAGGCAAGGGCGGTGCTGCATTCATAATGCAGAACAACTTCGGATATGAACTTCCAAAAGCTATGCATCCCGAATTCGGTGCACTCGTAAAAGCTGAATGTGACAAGTTAGGACGTGAGCTTTCACCGCAGGAGCTTATGGAG
>JBGVAQ010000504.1:0-3863 GCA_045224775.1 Acutalibacteraceae bacterium
GCAGGGTAGAGTAGAGGTTGTAAGACAGGAGCAGGCTAACCTTGCAGCACAGAAAGAAAAAGACGTTATCGCTACCAGAGCGGAAGCAGAAAAGCAAAGAAAGCAGATCGAAGCAGAGGCGGCTGCAAATATCAAGAAGATAGATGCGGAAGCACAGGTACAGGTTGCCGAAAAGGAAGCTAATGCAATAAAGATCAAGGCAGAAGCCGAAGCTGAGAGAATCAAAAAAGAAGGTTCAGCAGAAGCAGAAGTCGCAAAGATGAAAGGTATTGCAGAGGCAGAAGCCGAAAAAGCAAAGCTTATGGCAAAAGCAGAAGGCGAAAGGGCTCTTGCAGAGGCACGTGCATCCAATGAAAAGGTCAACTTTGAGATCGAGAAAGTAAAGATCGAAACTCAGGCAAGAATTGAGATAGCTACAAAGACAGCTACTATAATGGCAGAGCCTGAAAAGAATGCACAGTTTGTAAATATCGGCGGCAGCTCACAGGGCAGTCAGACAGGCAATGCACTGCTTGATACGCTTTAGGCTGACAAGATAAGCGGAAAATTCAAACACATCTATAAAGATTTTTAAATATATGAAGAAAAGAAGAAAAGACTGAGTTAACGTTTTCACGCCGACTCAGTCTTTTTCTATAAAAGCAAACTTAAAAAGAAAGATGTATCTGAATTATTAATTATGAATTATGAATTATGAATTATGAATTATGAATTAAACATAGAGGTAGTCGTTGAGAACGGGTTGGAGACCTTCTTCCGACATGTCTTTATACATTTTGTCAAAGCTTCTGTCGTCGCTTATCTCAAACTGTTCGTCACCTTCGGCACTGTCTGATTCCTTTCCGGTGTATTTGCTCTCGTGGTCGCCGATACCGGTTGAAACACCGGCTGAAATTTTGGTGGCGGCAATCTTTACAATACCGTTGCGGAAAGATTCGCTTTCTCTCGAGGATACCGTAATACCGACAAAGGGCAGAAATATGCGGTAAGCACAAAGCACCTGACAAAGCTGTGTTTCGTGAACATCAAGCGGATTTATCTTATCGTTATTTATTATAGGCCGCAGTCTTGGGCAGGAAAGGGACATTTCCGCATGAGGATATTTTCTTTGGAGATAGTAAACATGAAGTGCACTTGCGAGTGCATCTTTACGGAAATCCGAAAGACCGAGCAGTGCGGAGAATGCAACCCCACGCATACCGCCTCTTAATGCTCTTTCCTGAGCGTCAAAGCGGTACGGCCATACACGTTTATGTCCGAGCAGGTGAAGTTTCTCGTATTTATCCGTATCGTATGTTTCCTGAAATACTGTAACATAATCAGCACCGCATTCGTGAAGATAACGGTATTCGTCAGTATTGACAGGATATATTTCAAGTCCTACCATACGGAAATACTTTCTTGCAAGCTTACATGCTTCACCGATATATTCAATATTGCTTTTTGCTCTGCTTTCGCCTGTCAGGATAAGTATTTCTTCCATACCCGAATCGGCGATGACTTTCATTTCTTTATCTATCTGCTCCATACTGAGCTTCATTCTGCGTATATCGTTATAGCAGTTAAAGCCGCAATATACGCAGTAGTTTTCACAGTAATTTGCAATATAAAGAGGTGTAAAAAGATAGACGGTATTACCGAAGTGCTTTCCTGTTTCGGTTCTTGCTTTTTGTGCCATGCGTTCAAGATAGGGTTCTGCGGCAGGAGAGAGAAGTGCTTTGAAATCTTCAAGACTGCATGTTTCGTGTTCCAGTGCCGCAAGAACATCACGGGCAGTATAACGGGAATAGTCATATTCCTTTACCTGCGACATTACTTTCTCGCAGATATCGGACTTGATTACCTCCATTCCCTCCATATATTCCATATGATTTGTACGGGATGAAGGATCGTTTTCAAGACGGTGCTTTTTTTCAAGAGCGGCAGCGGAAAGTCTTTCACTGTCAACAAAAAAACTGTTTTCCATTCTGTTACACCTCAGTTCCTGAGAAATCCTGTCAGCGGATCAGATGCCGATGCACCTCTTGTAAGTACACGTCCGGGTTTTGCAAGATAAGCATTTCTGCCTGCTTCAATAGCAGACTTGAAAGCGGCAGCCATAAGCGGCAGATCACCGGCTGTTGCAAGTGCGGTATTAGCCATTATTGCGGCAGCACCCATTTCCATTGCTTCACAAGCCTGAGAAGGTCTGCCTATGCCTGCATCTACAATAACAGGAAGTTCTATTTCATCAATAAGTATCTGTATAAATTCTTTTGTAGCAAGTCCCTTGTTTGAGCCTATAGGAGAAGCAAGCGGCATTACTGCACTTGCACCTGCATCGACAAGTGCCCTTGCGGCATACAGATCGGGATACATATAGGGCAGTACAACAAAGTCTTCTTTTGCAAGTATTTCTGTAGCTTTGACAGTTTCGTTGTTGTCGGGGAGAAGATACTTGCTGTCACGCATAATCTCTACCTTGACAAAATCACCGCAGCCGAGTTCTCTTGCAAGTCTTGCAATACGGACTGCTTCTTCGGCAGTTCTTGCACCTGAGGTATTCGGCAGCAGAGTAACGCCCTCAGGGATATAGTCAAGGATATTTTCGTGTTCTTTGGTGTTTGCACGGCGTACAGCCAGTGTTATGATCTCAGCACCTGCATCACGGACAGCTGCTTCGATAAGTGACAGCGAATATTTGCCCGAACCTAAAATAAATCTTGAGGAAAATTCCTTTCCTCCGAGAACAAGTTTATCATTGTTTTTCATATATATCACTCTTTCATAGTATTTTATGGGTTTACACCCGATAAAGCACAGCTTACAAGCCATTCTCTGTAACCGCCTGTAAGGTCGGCAACATTATAATCGTTATCGGATAACAGTTCTGCTATTTCCGCACTGTAATCTCCCTGTTGGCAGAACAGTACTATTCTTTTATTTTTTGGAAGTGCATACAGCTTTTCAATGTCGTTCATAGGGATATTTACAGCTCCCGTCAGTGTACCGAATGAAAACACTGTATTGTCACGCAGATCTATCAATATATCATCATCCTGTTTATGATAGTCTGTAATTGGAATTTTCTGTATCATATAGTTTCACCGCCTGTCTGACAGGAGATTATCTGATAATCACTGTTGTTATCGGAAAGATTTTTTATTTTCGGTGTCTTTCCGCAGACAGCACATTCGGGATCGGCGTGAGGAACGGAATGTACACGCATATTCATAGTAAGTCCGTCAAATGTCAGTATCTTTCCGCAGAGCAGTTCACCTGCTCCCGTGATATATTTTACGGCTTCGAGTGCCTGAATACTGCCGAGTACACCGACAGCCGCACCAATTACGCCGACATCTTTACAGGTAGCGGCATCATGCGGAACATCTCCCATAAGACAGCGCAGACAAGGACCTTTTTGCGGAACATATGTCATAGCCTGACCTTCAAAACGCACCACGCCTGCATGAGTATAGGGTTTTTCTGCAAGCACACAGGCATCATTTATCAGAAATTTTGTTTCAAACCGGTCTGTACAGTCGAGTATGAAGTCATACTCCGTAATTATCTGTATGATATTATCGTAAGTCAGAGGAAAATCATACCGCTTTACGATTATATCAGGATTGAGTGCTTTTGCCGCCTTTTCAGCGGAGATTGTTTTCGGCATACCGAGTGTTTCTGTATTGTGGATTATCTGTCTTTGAAGATTAGAACAGTCTACTGTATCAAAATCAGCGATACCGAGTGTTCCGACACCTGCCGCCGTAAGATACATTATAGCAGGTGAACCAAGACCGCCTGCGCCGATAACGAGTACTTTTGAGGAAAGCAGTTTTTTCTGACCGCTTATTCCTATTTCTTTCAGTGCAAAGTGCCGT
>JBGVAQ010000505.1:0-5316 GCA_045224775.1 Acutalibacteraceae bacterium
GAGCTTGAAGAAAGATATACAAATATGGGCAACGATATAACCTACATTTCCGTAGGCGGCGAGCTTATAGCTATGTTCATATTGTCATATAAGACTGACAGAAGCATAGCAAGAGAGCTTCGTAATCTTGAACAGAATGGTGTAAACCTAATAGTAAGAACCGTAGATGCAAATATAACAAAGGAAAAAATAGCAAAGCGTTTCGGACTGTTCTATCGCTGTATATCGATACTTCCGACACATCTCGGAAATACCTATCAGGATATGACAAGCGAGCCTGATGAAAGTGCAAGGGCTTATCTTGCAACCAGAGGAAAGCTTTCATCATTTGCAAAGGCTGTTTCCGGCTGTATCAGGATAAGGGCCAAAGCTACTATAGTAAGCCTGCTGCAATATGTAGGCATAGTCATAGGTATGATACTCATAACCCTTATAAGCTTTGTTTCAGGCTTTGAAATGCTCGGATTTTTTGAGATACTCATATTTATAGGTTTCTGGGCGATAACGTCTGTTATAGTTACTGTTATAAAAAAATAATATAAAGGAATGACTTAAATGAAGGTAGCACCATCACTTTTAGCGTGTGACTTTTCAAGAATGGGAGAGGAAATAATAAAAATAGACAAGGCAGGAGCAGATCTTGTACATCTTGATGTAATGGACGGAATGTTTGTTCCGAATTTTACTATGGGACCGGCGGCAATATCGGCACTCAGAAAATATACAACACTGCCTTTTGATGTTCATCTTATGATAGAGCATCCGTTTGATTATATTGATACGTTTGCGGATTCCGGAGCGGATATCATAACCTTCCATATAGAATCGGCTTCAGACACAGAAAAAACAATAGACAAGATAATTTCAAGAGGTGTAAAGCCCGGACTTGTAATAAAGCCTTATACACCTGCCGGAGCCGTTTTTCCGTATCTTGAAAAGCTTTATATGGTGCTTGTTATGACAGTAGAACCCGGATTCGGAGGACAGCCCTTTATGCCAAATATGCTGAATAAGGTAAAGGTTATAAAGGAAGAATGTCAGAGAAGAGGTCTTGATATAGTCGTTGAGGTTGATGGAGGCGTTTCGGAAAAAAATGCCGGACTTTGTGCAGAGGCAGGAGTTGATATCTGTGTTTCAGGCTCATGTATTTTCAAATCTGCAAACATGGCGGAAACCATCGCAAAATTAAAAGTTAATAATTAACAATTAATAATTAATAATTGCAGTGTGCGTTTTCTGTACACTGCAATTTTTTGTATGCTCCGTACTAATTCTTAATTGACTTTAGTTGAAGGATATAGTAAAATATATTAAAATAAATAAAAAGAGGAGTGCACGGATATTATGGAACCTAAATATAAAAGAGTACTTTTGAAGCTCAGCGGTGAGTCACTTGCAGGTGCAGGAAAGCATGGAATT
Source organism: Acutalibacteraceae bacterium (assembly GCA_045224775.1). GTDB lineage: Bacteria > Bacillota > Clostridia > Oscillospirales > Acutalibacteraceae > UBA1213. The sequence goes on from JBGVAQ010000505.1 coordinate 1,420, forward strand.
GACTTTGATACCGTTCTGAAATTCTGTGAGCCTATAAAAACACTTAATGATATGGGAGTAGAGGTTGCTATCGTAGTAGGCGGCGGAAACTTCTGGAGAGGACGTTCAAGCGGTAAAATGGACAGGACAAGAGCTGACCATATGGGTATGCTTGCAACAGTTATAAACGCTCTTGGCGTATGTGATGCACTTGAACAGTTAGGACTTGAAGTAAGAGTACAGACAGCTATATCAATGCAGCAGGTAGCAGAGCCTTATATAAGAAACAGAGCAATAAGACATCTTCAAAAAGGCAGAATACTTGTATTCGGCTGCGGAACAGGAAACCCGTTCTTCTCAACAGATACGGCAGCGGCACTCAGAGCAGCTGAGATCGAGGCTGACATAATACTCAAGGCAACAATGGTTGACGGTGTTTATGACTGTGATCCTAAAACAAATCCTAATGCAAAGAAGTATGACAGAATATCTTTCCATGAGGTTCTTAATAATGACCTTAAAGTAATGGACAGCACAGCAGCAGCTATATGCAAGGATAACAATCTTCCGATAATGGTATTCAGCCTTGAAGATCCTCAGAATATCGTTGCAGCAGTATGCGGAGAGAATGTCGGAACTATAGTTGAACAGTAATAAATTAAAATAACGGAGGTAATCACTATGAATACAGTAATAAAAAATACCGAAGAAAAAATGAAAAAGTCGGTATCGCATTTTGAAAAGGAGCTTGCCGAGATACGTGCAGGCAGAGCTAACCCCGCAGTGCTTGATAAGCTCAGAGTTGATTATTACGGCTCACCGATGCCCGTTAATCAGCTTGCGTCTGTATCTGTAACAGAAGCAAGAACTCTTGTTATACAGCCATACGATGCATCTGTACTCAGAGGTATCGAAAAGGCTATACAGACATCCGATATAGGCATCAACCCCCAGAATGACGGTAAAGTTATCCGTATGATATTCCCGCCGCTCACAGAAGACCGCCGTAAGGAAATAGTCAAGGAAGTAGCATCAATGGGCGAGGAAGCTAAGGTTACAGTCCGTTCTATAAGACGTGAGGGTATGGATAAGATAAAGGCGCTCAAGAAAAAGAGCGAAATAACAGAGGATGACCAGAAAAACGGTGAGAAGAAAATACAGGATCTTACGGATAAATACGTTAAGAATATAGACAGCATCACAGAAAAGAAGCAGAAGCAGATCATGGAGATCTGATCAGGCTCAAAGCTCAAAGTGTTAGTTCAAAGTCCAAGGCTCAAAGCTCAAAGTGTTTTTAGCTTAAACTATTAACTTTGGACTTTGGGCTTTGAGCTTTTAACTGTAATGAGAGGTGCAAGCAATGAAAAAAGAAAATCAGCAGGAGCTTTATATACCTGAACATGTGGGAATAATAATGGACGGAAACGGAAGATGGGCGAAAAAAAGAGGTCTTCCTCGTCCTGTAGGACATACCTACGGCGCACAGACGTTCAGAAAAATAACAAGATATATAAGCAGCCGTGGTGTAAAGTATCTGACACTTTATGCGTTTTCAACAGAAAACTGGAAGCGTCCTTTGGAGGAAGTCAGTGCAATAATGAAAATATTCCGTCAGTATCTTATGGACGCACTTACGGATTTCCGTGATGATGATATAAAGGTAAGATTTATCGGTGATACGTCAGCCTTTGATGACAATTTGAAAAAACTCATAAATGAAACTGAGGAGATATCCGAGAAAAGACAGGGAATGGTTCTGAATATCGCAATGAATTACGGCGGCAGAGATGAGATACTCCGTGCAGTAAAGCAGCTTTGCAGTGAAGTAAAGGATAATAAGCTGTCATATGAGGATATCACCGAACAGGATATTTCTTCAAGACTTTATACCGCAGGTCAGCCTGATCCCGATCTTATAATCAGGACAGGCGCTGAACACAGACTCAGTAATTTTCTGCTTTATCAGGCGGCATATTCCGAATTTTATTCTATGGATGTTTTGTGGCCTGATTTCAAGCCCGATGATTTTGAAAAGGCTATATTGGAGTTCAATAAAAGAAGCAGAAGGTTCGGGGGTGTGTGAATGCTTAAAAGGATACTGACGGCCGCAGTAGGTGTACCGCTTGTCCTTGCCGTTGTTTTTTTCAGCTCATCACTGCCGGTACTTATAGATATAGCTATGGCTATAGTCTGTTCTGTTTCTGTAGGTGAATTTGCCTGTGCTACAAAAACACTGAAGCAATATCATCTGAGCATACCGAGCCTTATATTTGCAGCAGCCTATCCGATGCTTATGTCATACGGATACGGCTTTATGCTGCTGTATGCTTATGCGGCTTTTATGCTTTCAATGACGATACTTTTCCATAAAAAAATAACTTTCAAGGAATTTGCATATATTTTCAGTATGACGGTGATAATAACGCTTTTTGCGTCAACTATCGTTTCAATGAAAAACAGGGATACTGCACATGTAGCCTTTTATTTCATATTATCCCTCGGTTTGCCGTGGCTTGCGGATATAGGTGCATATTTCACGGGCAGTTTTATAGGAAAGCATAAGCTTTGTCCGAATATAAGCCCTAAAAAAACTGTAGAGGGTGCTGTAGGCGGAACGATTGTATGTATGGGTTCAACGTGCCTTCTTGCGTGGATATTCACAACTTTTTTTTACGGAGGAAAAACAGATGTTAATTATATCTCACTGTTAGTACTTGCATTTGTGGGTTCTCTTTTTTCAATACTCGGAGATCTCAGCTTTTCACTCGTTAAGCGTACATTCAATATAAAGGATTACGGTTATATCTTTCCCGGACACGGCGGTATGCTTGACCGTTTTGACAGTGTAATATTTGTTTCACCGCTTATATTAATATACATTTCATATTTCCCGATACTGATGGTACGGTGATAGTGATTTGACAAGGTGATAATAATTCCACTTTCCACTTTCCAAATTCCACATTTTAAATAAGGGGTGCTGTAAGATGACAAAAAATATTTCGCTGCTGGGTTCAACAGGATCTATAGGGGTCCAGACACTTGATGTTGCAGAAATGCATGATATCAGGGTATCTGCACTTGCAGCAAACAGGAATGTAAAGCTTATAGAAGAACAGGCAAGAAAATTTCAGCCCGATATGGTAGCTATGCTTGACCATGAAGCAGCACTCAGCCTGAAAGCAGTACTTTCAGATACGGATATAAACGTATATGAGGGTGAATCAGGCATAAAGGCAGCGGCAGAATATGAAAAAGCCGATACGGTGGTAAATGCCATAGTGGGCGTTGCAGGACTTCTCCCGACACTCTCGGCAATAAAGGCAGGAAAAAATATTGCCCTTGCAAATAAGGAAACACTTGTTGCAGGAGGAAGTATTGTAAATGCAGCCATAAAACAGTATGGTGTAAAAATTTATCCTGTTGACAGTGAGCATTCTGCTGTTTTCCAGTGCTTAGAGTGCAGTGGTGGAAGATATGTCAAAAAGATCATACTTACCGCATCGGGAGGCTCTTTCTTCGGAAAGACACGAAAAGAGCTTGAAAATGTTACAGTCGAACAGGCGCTTAATCATCCCAACTGGAGCATGGGTAAAAAAATAACCATAGACTCTGCTACAATGATGAATAAAGGACTTGAAGTTATTGAAGCATCATGGCTTTTCGGTGTGCCTGATGATAAAATCGACGTTCTCATACATCAGCAAAGTATAATACATTCTATGGTACAGTTTGATGATAATGCAGTTATAGCACAACTTGGAACTGCCGATATGAGAATACCGATACAGTATGCACTTACCTATCCGGACAGAATACCTTCACCGGCACAGGAGCTTGATCTTACGGATATAGCAAATCTTACATTTGCGAAACCCGATTATGATACATTTGAATGTCTTGCAATATGCAGGGAGG
>JBGVAQ010000506.1:0-3703 GCA_045224775.1 Acutalibacteraceae bacterium
ATAAAGATTATAGAAACTTACAAATATTTTTTCATTTCCGGTCTTTTTTACTTCCTCATAGAGTGCCGAAAGAGCCTTATGAAAATCTGTCGGAGCTTTATTGTTTGTAGCCTGACAGTTATCTGTAGTGCCTATCCTATAATTTACAAGAGGTATTCTTACCGTTGTTATGAACTTTGCTTTAAGAAGAGCCGTGTTTACAAAATACATATCATTTGTTCTCATTATCTCCTGATAACGTATATCGTTCTCCATAATGAATTTTCTCTTGAAAAGCTTGTTCCATGGCCATGTCATAAACGTATTGAATATATGGTCACCAAGAGCTTCTGCCGAAAAGACTTCTATTCCCGACTGCTTTGACGGGAAATATTCCTCGACAAACGAGCCTTTGTCGTTTGTATATTCTCCCGTTTCATTGTTATATCTGCGGACCTTATATACACATATCTCCGCACCTGTTCTTTCACACTTTTTGAAAGCTTCTTCAAGCATTGTCGGTTCAAAGAAATCATCTGAATCAAGGAATGATAAATATCTGCCCTTTGCTGCGGCTATACCCTTATTTCTTGCAGCACCGCCTCCTGCATTTTCCTGCAATATGACGCTTACCCTTTTATCTGCCTTTTCATATTCCCTAAGAATGCTTACACTCTCATCCTCTGAACCGTCATCAACACATATAACTTCAATATCTTTAAGTGTCTGGGAAAGTACGCTGTCAAGGCACTGTCTTAAAAACGGTGCTGTATTATATACAGGTATTATTACAGAAACGCTTGGTGTCGAGCTGTTATTGTATTCATAATAATCGTGCGGATCATTCATTATCCATTTCAGATTTTCGATATCAGCAGGCTCCAGAAGGCTTTCATCAAACTCACCGTTTTCAATAGCCTGTTTAAATTCCTCAGCCATTCTGCAGATATATTCCTCCTGATATTCCTGTGCAATGACATTATATCTGAAAAGATAGTTTCTGTACTTCTTTGCATGAAGCTGTCCTATAAGCTTATCTGAAAGCTCTTTATTTGCTTTGAGAATATTACGTATATATATATTCTTCATTCATACAATAAACCTTTTCCTTGCTTGCTACAGATGAATTAGGGTTATCACACCTGTTAAGGTAATACGGTTTATTGCAGAACATTGCCCTGTCTGCATACATCATTGTCTGAAACCAGAAGCCGTTATCCTGAAATGATGCACCGGGTGTTTCATTGTGTCTGATATTATGATTCAGAAGAAATTTCCGGTTGTATATTCCCGACCATGTATTCATTATAAATCTGAAACATTCCTGATATTCTGACGGCTTTAAGATCTTATTATAATCATCATCATTTTTTGAAAGTTTATTATACATGAATATGAGATTACCATATTCATCATGTGTAAACCTGTTGAAATCAGCCTTTACAAAGTCAAGCTTATTTTCAGTAGCAATATTGTAAAGATCCTCAAACATATGCAGATCTACAAAATCGTCAGGCTCGATTATTCCTATATACTCTCCCCTTGCAAGATCAAAACCACGGTTCATTGCCATACCGTATCCGCCGTTTTTCTTGTCTATTACTTTTATTCTCGGATCTTTAGCTGCATACTCATTTATTATTTCAAGACAATTATCTGTAGAACCGTCATTTATGACTATTATCTCTATATCCTCAAGAGTCTGATTAACTGCACTGTCAAGACATATACGCATATACTTCTCAACATTATATGTCGGGATAAGCACAGACACTTTGGGTACAGCATCATAATCTATCTCTTTTTTTTCTGCAATTATGGATCTCATTTCATCATAAAGTGCTTCATTAAAGAAATCCTCTCTCGGCGACGTACTTATATCAAGATCATCAAAAAATCCGTTCTTCAGGCTCTGTCTTATAAGATCACGAAAATAATCATGATAATTATGCATGTTCCAGATGGAAAAGTCAATAGCCCAGTTCACAAAACTCTTTTTGAATTCTTCATATATTCCCCTGTCTTTAAGAAATTCTTTAAGAGCCATAAGTGAATCATAGAAATTATGCCATAAGTATTCTATATCCTTTGAAAGATACTTTAAATGTCCGACTCTCTGATGCACTAACTTTTCATCAAGAGTTGTTATAGCCGAAGCAAGCGAATATGCAGAAAATGTAAAAAGCATATCGTTGCATGATGGAACACTCTGAAAACATATATTGTTATCTGTTATAAATTGCCTTTTGAAGAGCTTATCCCATAACGCACAGCTTGTCATTGTAAAAATATTCTCAGCACAGTCATGATTTGAAAAAGGTCTTGCAGAAGGCATCTGATCAAGCTTCAATGTCCAGGGACAATCCATGAACTCGCCGGAATTATTGTCAAAATGATCACAGCGATATACTGTTATATCAGCATTATCATTTACGGCAGTATTATATGCCTTTTCAAGCATATCAAGTTCAAAGAAATCATCAGCATCAAGGAATGAAAGATAATCTCCGCATGCAAATTCAAGTCCTTTATTTCTGCTGTCACCTGCATTTGTATGCTCTTTTTTTACGACAATTATCCTTTCGTCGTTCTTTTCATATTCTTCAAGGATCTCAGGTGTTGAATCCGTTGAACCGTCATCAACACATATTATCTGTATATCTCCCAATGTCTGAGCACAAACTGTATCAAGGCATTGCTTTAAATATTTTTCTCCATTGTACACAGGTATGATAACGCTGACTTTTATATTGCTGTCCATTATCTGTTTCATCCTTTCGTATTCATCATTGTTTAAAAAATATTCTTTTTCGTTACATGAAATATCAAGATCACTGAAATACTGATTTCTGCACTTAGCTATTATCTTACGTTTTACGACCGGACTGATCGTATCTATGTGCCATAAAGAAAGATTCAGCGCCCAGTTTACAAAGCTTTTTCTGAATTTCTCATAAGTCCCGTCAGATATAAGTCTTTCTTTAAGTGAATAAAGTGCTAAATAAAAATTATCCCATGATCGCTCTCTTGTTGCAGAAAGTGAGTCCATTATATTTATTCTTCTGTGTACCAATATTTCATCAAAGTAAAAAATACAGTCTGCCTTTGATAAAAGATAAAACACAAACAGCATATCATTCGTTGTCCTTATTTCCTGAAAACGGATATTACACTGTCTTACAAAACTTGTTTTAAAAAGCTTATCCCATGACCATCCGCAGCAAAAATTGAATATTTTGTCGGATATGCTGTTTGAAGAAAACATATTTTTTCCTTCAACAAGCTCAGATCGGAAGCTGTAATCACAGGGAATGAACACACGCTTTTTATCATCAAAAAAATCCGCCCCGTATATAGTTATGTCGGCATTGTTTTCCTCTGCCGACATATCCGCATATTCAAGCATATGCGGATCAAAAAAATCATCAGAATCAAGTATCGAGAGATATTCTCCCTTCGCAACATCTATACCCGCATTCCGTGCCTTGCCTGCCCCGCCGTGCGACTGACTGATGACCTTTATTCTGCTGTCTTTTTTTTCATATTCTCTGAGAATATCAAGTGAATTATCTGTTGAAGAATCATCAACGCAGATAATCTCTATATTCTTAAAGCTCTGTGATATTATACTATCCAGACACTGTTTTAAAAAGGCTGATGTATTATAAACGCTTAATATCACTGATATTTTCGGATGATGACTGTTATTATCCATGACTATCCA
>JBGVAQ010000507.1:0-2317 GCA_045224775.1 Acutalibacteraceae bacterium
GTTACTTTTGCGTTCCTGAAGTCGAACTTTGACGAGTATGTTCCTGTTTTCAGGAAATACTTTTTGTCTTCTGTCAGAGCAAATACCCGCTGTGCCCATCGGTCAACGATCTCCAAGGTTGTTTTACTGAGAGACATATAATCCAACCGGGTAAGCTGAAGCATAGTGAGCGGAACTTTTACGATGGTCGTATCAGGAATCTTGAAGAAATTTTCATTACTTACTAATTCAGCCATAGCAGGAAGCCAATAACCCATACTGTTTTTGTTACAGCCGATCATTTCATAAGTAATAGGATCAAGGTCCAGTATATCCAACCCTTGACGAAACTTATGGTAGAACATCGGATTATGTGTTTCTTCATATTTCATCAGCATTGTTATCAATGCTACATAAGCCTCTTCCTGCACATCTCTTTTCATATACATACCCGCGAGGTCTGGCTGAAGTTCTGCCGGAAGTTCTTTGATCTCTTCAAGTGTCACAGGCCGAGTCTCAACCTTCAAGGTCTTTCTTGTTGCCTTTCCTTCCTTGCACTCATATACCTCACAGCCGTCAATAAGCTCATTAACAATTCTGTTGATAATTTCATCCGATGCCATATTATTGGTTTTTCTTGCCTCAACAGCCATATTTTTTCCGGATGGTGTTTCAAATGCTTTGTACGACTCTTCAAAAGCCGTAAGGGTTGCGGTATCGGTTCCCAGACGTTTTGCTATCTCCTCTTTTGTATTTTTTTCGAATAACTCAAACATAGATATTCCCCCATTATTACTACTCTTTGTCCTTTTTATTGCTTTCTTTGCACCTATCGTAATCTATCTTCCGGCATTTTACGTCAACCGGATCTCTGCTATCATATCCGCAATTACAGCAGACGAATGCTCCAAAATAGGAGTTCCACCCAATCACTGCATTGCAGACAGGACAAATCATCATTTTCCATCACCTCTTCTCATCTCTTCGGCTTTCTTTTCAGCCTCTTTCTTATCGAGAAAGACTCTACCGTTTGAGAAAGATATAAGAATTGTAGTACCGCAGCGTCCCCAGATACCGGTCTTCCCAACCTCAAACGACTCTACCACACGTTCCACTATAACAGGAACCCATTTTCCATCGCGTCTTCTGTCAACGATTTCGTAAATAGTATCTCCGACTTTGCAGGGGAGTTCTATGTACTCGTGAGGTTCGGCAACATCCTCAATGGTTCCAAGAATTTGATTAGCGAGATAATTATCTGTCTGAGAAGCAAGAATATCATAGATGCTTTCAGCAAGAGATCTCCAATGTTTATCAAGATCAATATATTGACTCATATTTTTACCTCCTTAAAGCATAAAACCTACTGTTTTAGTTTCTGTATCGATATCAATTACCAGATACTCTCTCCCAGTTACATTATCTGCCGTTACCTTTCCGTCTACTGCAGAAAGTTTCGAATATCCTATACGTGGAGCATTGATATACGGAACAGCAACATATCCTTTGAGTTGAACAGCGGCATAACCGTTTCTTATACATTTACAAATACCACAGAAGATTCCGAGAGCGGTACTGACTGTCCCGTTTGATGTGACCATTACAGGTGTCCCCACTTTGATGTTACCGTTTGTCTCAAATGTTACAATTTCTTCGCTGGAGTTTAACGAATAATACATATTTGTCCCTCCATCAAGCCATAAAACCACAAAACCATCTTTTATTCTCCTCGTCTGTTGAACCATCGAATATATCCGTAAGATTCGGATTACCTTTTGCGGCATTGAAAAGAACAACAAGTTCAGAATACGCACATTCATCCGAGGGCTTGTGATTCTGTTTGTAGCAATAGGCATACCACATAACCTTGAGCTGCCCAAGCTGCTTGTACGCACACGACTTTGCAAACGAAGTAATGTACTCAAATTCTTCTTTGATAAATTCTGCTGACCATTTCATAATAAATACCTCCAATATTTTAGTCTGATATCTGTTATGCTCCATAGCAATTACAATACCAGCTACTATTATTATGATTGATAAAAACGAAAAAGGAGCATCGTTTTACGGATGCCCCTAAATATCAGACTTATTTTACTATCTTTAAAGTATCGTCGAAAATTCTTTTTATATCAGTGTTATTTTTAGATGTTTGATTTCTTATATCCATATACTTTTTAATGGTGGTCTCATTCTCCGAACCTAATGCGTTAATGCACTTTGTCAGCATCGAGAACTCATTTGCAGCGTCATTGGAACCTGTTGAACTGTAGATTTCAGCTAATCTGTGCCTCTTTTTATTCCATTGTTCCCTTATGCGGACAAGAGATAAAGTTTG
>JBGVAQ010000508.1:0-3149 GCA_045224775.1 Acutalibacteraceae bacterium
AACATATCAAGGAAGTGTATGGAGAAGATACTCTCTTCCCTGATGGTATGGAAAGTGTACCAAAGAAATATGCTATCAGTAAGAGAAACGATTGGATGATACAGCAGTCCGGTTTTGCGGTCTGCTATGTGTATAAAATCACGGGCGGTGCAGCGAAGTTCAGGGAGAATGCAGATAAAAATAAATTGAAAGTAATTGATGTAAAATAATTTTCAACTGAAAAAAATGTAAATATTAAAAACGATTGATTCTTGCTGTATTATATATTTATAATGTGATTCTGTATATAATATATAATATATGTTTTTAGTGTCATTCTTATATTTATTTTTAGTAAAAATATTGAATTATTATCATATATACTGTATAATTAATAAATTAGGATATTTTTTGGTGATTTATTATGGCTATGAAAATTCCATGGAGCTTATCAGAGGCAGTGATTCTTTTAGACTTTTAGACGCTTTGATTGCATATCTTGATGGCAGAATAACGTCAAAATTGTTAATAACAGAAGTGTCTTCGTTTTTGCGTAAATATGCAGTTTACAGAGGAATTGAAATAGATGATAAGTTTCGTAACGAGAACGGGATTGCAATGCAATTCAGGGTGATGGAATATTACTATACAGGTGGAAAGCATGGGCTGAAAAAAGATCAATGTCCAAAGATATTTCAGGAGGCTATTGATCTATATCATCAGGACAGAAAGGAATATGAACGGGTTTTGCAGGAGGCGAAAGCAATGGATCAGACTGATAAAAAAGAACAATTCTTTATCTGGCTCTCTTCAAAAGTGCCTGCTTCAAATCTTTCGGATTTTTATCTTGCATATGACTTTATAGAAAACTATGCCAAGGATTCCGGGATTCTGAACACAGAACTTATTTCTATAAAAACAAAAGACGAGTATATTTCACTAAGTAAAAAACTGCAAAGCAGCAGCTTTTTCAGAAATGTCAGCAGCCGTGATCGCTTTTATATAGGACAAATACTTATCTATCTTGAAGAGTATTCAATTTCTTCTACTGTGCCAGTTGTGAAGAAGGAACCAGTCATGACAAATCGGGCAAAAACAGTCATTGCTTCAAAACCTAAAAGTATTACTGCAACAGTCAGTCCTGACCAAATTGATTTTATGAATTTGCAGGATTATGTTTATACAAAGCCCTATGAGTATCTTTATGCAGGTGAAACTATACAGGTCAGTTCTTGGAGAATGCTGTATATGTCTGTGGTTAAGTGCTTATTAAGGGATTATCCCGACAAGATTCTAAGTTTAAAAAACGGTTCGATCACTCGAAGTGGGGCTATTGATATTTGCGACAGCAAATCCGTTTATAAATTAAGAACATCAGGAAAGTTGAGTGATGATTTATATATAGAAGTGAATCTGAGTGCAAAGAACATCGCAAAAAGGATAAAATACCTGTTGGATATTTGTAATGTGTCCTACAGTGACTTGGTTATCAAATTGAAAAAGGATGATCCGAATGCTCCTAAGGAACAACAAAAGTCTGAAAAGACTGACCTGACGAAAAAATCCACAACTAAGAACACAACTAACAATGATTTTGTCGATCAGGCTGCGTTTTATACTTATCTTATTGATGTACAGAAAATATCAGAGTCAACTTGCAGAGGGTATGTGTCGGCATTGAAGAGAGCTGAACAGTTTGCCCGTGAGGAAAGGCTTGCGTCATATCAGCTCCTGAATTGCTCGCAATCAGAATCAAGAAAAACGATAGATGCTCTGAACAGTAATGAAAAGTTCAGGATCTTCAATAATGAGCAGCATCATCACTTTAGTGCGGCTATGAACAAGCTTTTGCTATTCATGTCCGGTGATAGTAGCAACACAAATAAAAGGTCAGACACTGTATCGTATGAACAGCTTGTATTGCATCAAAAGCATCCTTGTCAATCAGAGTTTGAATCTTGGATGAAAAATCAGTCCCTTTCTGATAATACAGTAGAAAAATACTCGGATATTTTGAAAAAAGCCGGTGATATCCTGCTTGAAATAAATTTAGAGCACAGACACATCTTTTCAATCAATAGTGTACATAGACTTGAAGAAATTCTTCAAAAAATCAAAAGAAACAAGAAATTTATAAAAGCTTTGGGTATGAAGTATATACAGCTTTGTATCAGAGCATTTGAAAAGTATATAAGCTTCCGGAAGAAAGGCAGTTTGATTGATTCAGCATACAAAAAATATGAGATAATTCTTCGTGAATGCTTTGAAAACGGATTACGCATAAACAGTTTTATTGACAGAAATCGTTTCAGACAGTATTATTCGGAAAAATTTTCGGTTGAAGCAGAGCCGGATGATGACAAACTGATTGAAATACTCAGAAAAGCCGGTGTTACCCGTGATGATCGTATCTATGCACAAGCCGAAGGAGAACAAAGCAATTTGCTTGATGATATTCAGGAGGATATTGCAAAAACATTTCATAATGGAGCAAGCTGTATATATGTGAGTGCTGTTTTTGAAAAATATCAGGATCAGCTTGTCGAGCAGCTACAAATATACAATGAAGATGTATTAAAAAAGCAGCTTCTTGAAACTTCCTATGGGGATTATTTCGATCAAAGAAAAATGCTTGTTAAAAGCTCTGCTGTGCCTGATTCAACGGCAGATATAAAGCGTGAATTACAAAGATCACCACTTCCAATGACTTATGAAGAGCTTCATGAAAAACTATGGTATATTCCCATGGATATTATCAAGCACAGCCTTGTGATGGCTGATGGTATAGTAAATGTAGCACAGGAAACATATTTTTACGCACCAAATCTGCCGGTCAGCACACTGGAAATCGAGGAAATTGCCAATCTGATACATGGACAGCTTAGTCAGAAGGAGTTTATCACTGATGAAGAACTGAGAGGACTGATAAGAAATAATTGTCCGTCAGTGGCAATCAATACAGAAAGTTTTTCAACATGGGGACTTCGCAATGCACTTGGTTATCTATTAAGAGAAAGATTTTCCTTTAATGGTTCCATTATTAGTGAACGAGGACATAGCATCAATATGTCGAGAGCATACGAAGTCTTTTGTAAGTCTTTCGAGAAAATGACACTTGACGATCTGAAAGCCTTTTCAAAGGAAATGAATACAATCATTTATTGGGAGTC
>JBGVAQ010000509.1:0-11126 GCA_045224775.1 Acutalibacteraceae bacterium
TGACAATATGAACATAGCTATAAGCTCGCCGCCTACGGAAATGTAGGTTATATCGTTGCCCATATTTGTATATCTTTCTTCAAGCTCAATGGACGGTACTCTTATATTATGGGAAACGAGAAGCTTGCGGTTTCCTATCAGAATACGCTGTCCTCTTACCCAACCAACAAGTCCCTTTTCGTCCTCATAGAGTACGTTTTCGACTTCTGGAAGTGCTTCCTTGCGGCACTGTACGATGTTTTCAAAAACATGAGTCATGTTTCCGTTTACGGCATACATTATTGCAGCACCTGCAAGTATAGCGTCATTGAGCTTGCCCTGATTGAACGCCTTCATACCGCTGAGTGTAACAGAACCCTTAGGATAGAGCTGTGAGGAATCCACAACTATCGCAGTAGTATCACAGAACTGCTTTACAGTTTCATAGCTTGTTATCATAGCTCCGCCTTTGAGAACTGACTTACACAATCTTCCGAGGGGGATATTTACAGCCAAAAGGCATATTATCGGTACACCCATACAAGCTGTAAGCGCAAATGATGAAACAGCGCCTGCGAGATCTTTGTTTATAACACCGTACATGATACCGCACAACAGTGCCACAGCTGTTGTTACAGGTGCTGCCTTTGACGCTGCACGCTCACTCGGATCGGGCATATACGAAAGCTGGAGGAAGTTCTTCATAAATTTTACACGTTTGGTATATCCGATGATATTTTTTGTAGTAAGAAGCTCCTCGGACATTTCCTTTGCTGTCTTGGCATCTTTCAATATCTTTCCTGCAAATTTTGGATAAGGTCTTTTAAGATACGAGAAATTTCTGTAGGTTCTTGTAATTATCATAAGCTTTCCTACGGAATTAAGCAGGAGCGCTATCAGCAGCAGCGGTACATATATATACATCGTACCGTTGATAAACACATTCGGTATGAAAAGTGATGTTATCGACTGTACTGCAACAGCGACAGATGCAACAGCTATTGCCGTATCGGGATTACCCTTGAACCTTTTAAGCGGCAGAAGTCCGTTTACTATCGGCATTCTGTATGCAAACACCGATATTGAGAAAAGCATGAAGCTTATTATAGCATACCATAGCCATCCGCTCTTTATATTTTCACTGAACAGCGGTGTAAACTGGGATATAAGCGCAAGCGCAACGGATAACACGGTTGTTCCGGTAAGTATCAGTGTTCTTGCCAGAACTGTCTGGAATGAAGTGGTTATCTCGTTTTCTATTGCCTCGGCATCCTTTTCCTCGGTATAATCATCAAGCTGGGGTTCTACTGCCTCCGGCTCGGGATAATCATCCGGATCATATTCTTCTTCCGTGCCGAAAAGATCTCTTATCTTGAATTTCTTATTGTCATTTTCAAGCTTTACAACATTACTTGCAGGCTTTGGCGGTTCCTGATTCTTTCTTTTCTTTTTAGCGTCAGCCTTTGGTTTGTTTACAGAAGTCTTTTCATTCTTAACTTCAGCATCATTTACCAGCTTTATAGACGGTGCCGGCTTAACCTGCTGCTTTTCGATATCTTCCTCGGTTATTACCTTGGGCGTTGGCTTTATTGCAGGCGGCTTTCTCAGTTCTGTCTTTTTTGGTGCATCTGCATTTGCCGATGCTGCAGCCGCTGCCTTTATTTCGGAAAGCGTTACTGTTTTCTGTGGTACATTCGTGTTTTCAACAGCCGGCTTGCTTTCGGGCTTTACTGCTTTTACCGGTACGATCGGTTTTTCGGGCTCAGGTCTGACCGTTGCCGCCTGCGGCTTTGACACAGGCACAATATTATTTACAGACGTTTTTTTCTTCGGCGGTTTTTTGCCCTTGTTTCTGTACGCCCTTACTGCTTCATATTCACCTCTGACGGTCTTTGAGAACTTGCCTGCCATTACAATGAACGGTTCTTCCGTGTCAACATGATATGTTATAAGCGGAATATCGCTTTCCGTAAGATCTGTTATATCCTGCTCATTTTCACTGTATGTTTCATCGGCGAAAAGCTCTTCATCAGATAAAGGCTCTCCCCATTCTCCCGTATCGGCTGTGTCAGATTCACGGCTGTGGCTATCCGACATTTCACCTCTGTACATATCGGGCATCATCGGCGGCTTTGTATCGAACTCAAGAACATCGGGCATGCCTTCATCATAACTGTCAGACTTATTTTCCGTCTGCGGCATATTCATTTCAAGTGCAACATAGCTTTCCTGTACAAATGAATAGTCCTGTCCGTTCAGCTCCGCTGAAATATCTTCATTATCTGTCGTATCATAAACAGCAGGCTGCTCATACTGATATCTGTTATATACATCAGCTTCTTTATACTGTTCTGTGTTTTCTTCCTTAACAACAGGCCTTCTCTGATACCGCTTGAATGTCGTATTTACAGGTTTTTCCTTTATAACGACAGCCGGCGGTGTTTTTTTATATTCGACAGCATCATCCGCTTTGTTCACGGTATTATCTTCATTAATTGTTTCTGCCTGAACGATAACAGGTTCTTCAACAGGTACATCGGATTTTTCTTCCGCCGGCTCTGCTGCCGGTTCTTCTGTCTGAGTCTGTTCAGCAGTTTCAGATATATCTGTGCCAGCTTCTTCGGGTATCTGCTTATTTATATCCTCTTTAACCGTGCTTTCATCTGATACGGGAATTTCTTCCTTTTTCTCATCTGCCTGTACATCATCAGCAACATTCTTTTGTGCTTCACTGTTCTTTTCGGCAAGCTCTTTTTCACGCTGCTCCTTTGCGTATTCTTCAAAAATATCAAATACAGGCAGCTCATTCTTGCGTTTTTCAACAGGTCTTTTCTTCGGTATTATATTATCCGTATCGTCTTCTTCGGCTTCATCCGGTGTTTCCTGTACCGCCTCAGGCTCTTGTTGTAAGGGCGGTACGGTTATTATATCAGGCTTTGCCTTTTTCTTTGACGTATAAATAAGATTTGCAGCACTATATTCATGGTCATCAGCTATAATAACATCATCTTTTTTTATCTCGGCTGGCGGTTCCGGCGGCTGAATAATCTCCGCATCATCGGAAATGCCTGCAATATTTTTTATTGTATCAAGAGATATGTACTGGTCACCGTTTTCTGAAATTGCACTGCTTTCAGCCGAAACAACCGTTTTCTTAACAGGCGGCTGTTTTTGTCTGACACTTTCATGTCTGTATTCAGCCTTTAAAGAGTCAAGGTCAACCGCACTTTCATCATCAAAATACAGCTCGTCCTTTTCGGGAATATGGCTGCTTTCAGGCTGCTTCAATGCACTGAGCATCCTTCCGAACTTTCGTCTGAAACCTCCGAAACGCTTTCCCTTTACTTCTGTATCATCATCTTCATACGGTTCATATTCATCTTCATCAACTGAATCTAAAAAATCATCTGTCTTTCGTCTTGTACGCTCGGGCAATATTTCACCATAAATATCGGATGTATCATCGTCATCCTCATATTTTGGTATCCTTTCGGGAAGATCCACCTTTCTGCTCCGTGATTTGAGCTTATATCTTTCATCTTCCGAGGTACTGTCATCAGTTTCAGGCTCCCTGTCCTGTCTGTAAAGACTTCTGATCGGGAGATCCGAATTATTATCGGATTTTTTTGGATCTTTGAAGCTTGACATGTTCATTGACCTCCGTTTACTGCTTTTATATCAAGGCGCTGACGGGTAAATTCATACATCAGTATGCCTGCCGCAACGGATGCATTCAGGGAATTTATCTTTCCGCACATCGGCAGCGACAGTATAACATCGCATTTTTCCCTTACAAGTCTGCCCAGACCGTTACCCTCTGAGCCTATGACCAATGCAGCCGCTCCTTTAAGATCGTTTTCCGAATAAACCGAGCCGCTCATGTCTGCGCCGTATATCCAGCAGCCTCTTTCTTTAAGCTCATCAAGGGTTGCAGGTATATTCGTAACACGGGCTATATGCATATACTCATATGCACCTGCCGATGTTTTGCCTACAATATAACTCAGACCTGCCGCACGTCTTTTGGGTATTATTATACCGTGTGCTCCGGCACATTCTGCGGTCCTTATTATCGCACCCAAATTATGTGCATCCTCTATCTCGTCAAGCACTATTATAAACGGCTTTTCATTACGGCTTTCTGCAAGCTCGAATATATCATCTACTGTCGAATATTCCTTTATTGCTGCTATTGCCGCAACACCCTGATGTACTGCTCCTCCGCACATGAAGTCAAGCTTTTTTCTGTCAACTTCCTTTACAGGTATTTTCATAGCCTTGGCTTTGGCAGCTATTACCTTTACAGAGCCGTTAAGCTCACCTTTGGCTATAAGTACACTGTCTATCGCCCGTCCGGAACGGAGAGCTTCTGTAACAGGATTTCTTCCTGCTATTATATCACTACTATTACCCTTTTCCGTTTTTTCATTCAATTTATCTTCACCCTATCGGAATTAATAATTACAGTCCGGCAGTATTATTCTACAATACACCGATACAGTATATTATTATACCACATTTGATTGTCAAAAAGAAGTAAATAAAAGGAAAAATTTCCTTGAATATTTTATATCAACTTGCCAAAATAAACAAAAGCTTACCGAATCCTACAATATCCGATAAGCTTTTCTGTCAAATATCCATATATTTTCTATAAAGCGGTATGATACCTGTCTTATTTTCACTAAGACTTGCTCTTTTCTGGAATACTCCGGGGAAGGGATTTCCTTCTATAAGTTCGGGACCGTCCTTTCCTATCGCAACATCCCAGCCTACATAAGCTACCTGCGGTATAACTGCTGCGGCATCCTCGACAAGCTTTACAGCCTCATCGAAAAGCGGTACTTCAAAGCCGACTATGTCCTTTTTCGTCAAAGGATGCTTTTTGTGAAGTATATCAGCCTTGTCTATTGCCGGCACTGTGACAACGCCCTTTTCATTCGGGAAAGTGTACATTCCTCCGCCGGAAAAATTATCTACTACTCCGCCGTTTCCGAGTTTGAGTATTGCTTGTAGGAAATATCCCTTTCCGTCCTTATAGAACGTGAACATACGCATAGTATTTACACTGCCTGCATACAGTTCGCTGAGTTTTTCATGCTGTGTCATAAAGGCTTCAACAAGATACTGCTTTCTTTCTTTGATAAGATCGTATATTTCCTTTGCAGACTTATAGTCCTCGATACAATACTTATCTATGCCCTCACCGCCTGCACCGTCTACAACTTTGGCTATGACATGGGGATTTTTCTTCATAAACGCTTCAAATGATTCAGGTGACGTTTCACGAATATCGAGCCAGTCCCTTTTTATGAACTTTGCAAAGCGTTTGTTGAATTCGATCTTGTCCTCAAACAGCGGCATATATTCCTTATCATTATATTTCTTTATAATAGCGTTGTTTTTTCCTCTTGTAAGGAAAGTAGCTCTCTGCTTGTCATCCATGAGATAGAATTCAAATTCCTGATAATCGTGATAGCCTGCCTGAAACTTCATTCCGCAGTGTATCATATCGAAGAATATCCTGACAGAGCTTTTTTTCGCTTTTTTGGATACAGCCTTTGCGATCTTGAACATCTTGCCGTAATCAAGCTTGAGTATCCTCGCAGCCATATATCTTATCCTTGACAAAATACCACACCCACTTTAATTATAAACAATTATTATTTGCCGCCAAGACATTTTACCATAACAGCCTTCTGTGCATGGAGTCTGTTTTCAGCTTCCTCGAATATCTCGTCTGCATGAGCTTCAAATACATCCTCTGTTATTTCCTCGCCCCTGTGTGCAGGCAGACAATGCTGTACCATAGCATCGGGCTTTGCAAGTGCCATAAGCTCGGCGTTTACCTGATAGCCGTCAAAAGCTTTCTTTCTCTTTTCCGATTCGCCTTCCTGTCCCATTGATGCCCATACGTCAGTAATAACAACATCTGCATCAACAACAGCCTCTTTGGGTGTGCGGAACATGCTGAACTTATCGCCGTATTCCTTAGCAAAATCAAGTACATCCTTATGCGGCTCATAGCCTTCGGGACATGCTACCGAAATTGACATTCCTGTTTTAAGTGCACCGACAATAAGAGAATTCATCATATTGTTGCCGTCACCGATAAAGCACATTTTAAGTCCGTCAAGCTTGCCCTTGAATTCACGGATAGTCATAAGATCGGCAAGTATCTGACATGGATGACAGAAATCCGTAAGACCGTTTATTATCGGAATACTGCCGTAATTTGCAAGGTCCTCTACTTCCTTCTGCTCAAAGGTACGGATCATTATACCGTCAAGATAGCGTGAAAGAACCCTTGCAGTATCCTGTACAGGCTCGCCCCTGCCTATCTGCATATCCTTTGATGAAAGGAATATCGGCTGACCGCCGAGCTGGTACATACCTACCTCAAAGGATACCCTTGTACGTGTTGATGCCTTTTCAAAGATAAGTCCGAGTGACTTTCCTTCAAGGAGCTTATGCGGTATGCCGTGCTTCTGCTCGTATTTGAGCTGGTCGGCAAGGTTGAGGATATCAATTACTTCCTCAGATGTAAGGTCGAGCATTTTCAATAAATGTTTCATTGGTCAAGCCTCCATTACTTTTTTAAGGATATCAAGTCCTTTATTTATTTCATCATAGGTTATAGTCAGCGGCGGAAGAAGCCTTAAAAGAGTTTTTGCTGTGAGAATAAGAAGTCCGTTTTCAACGCATTTTGCAGCTATCTCTTTTGCATTGTCCTTTTCGGTAACAATGCCTATCATAAGACCTTTTCCCCTTACTTCTTTAACATTGCCCATCTTTTCAAGCTCTGCTTTGATATATGCACCCTTTGCCTTTACTTCGGCAAGAAATTCAGGTGTTGATACCCTTGAAAGTACCTCTTTTGCTGCCGCACATGCAACAGGATTGCCGCCGAAGGTAGTTCCGTGTGTACCGGCTGACATTACGTCTGCAAGCTTTTCACTGCAAAGACATGCACCCATAGGCAGACCGCCGGCAATTCCTTTGGCTGATGTAACTACATCGGGCTTTACGCCATATCCCTGATAGCAGTAGAAATCGCCTGTCCTTGAAATACCTGTCTGTACCTCGTCAACCATGAAAAGTATGTCCTTTTCTGCACAAAGAGCCTGTACAGCTTCAACGTATGACTGATCCAGCGGCATAACTCCGCCCTCGCCCTGTATAAGCTCTGCAAATACTGCACATACATCATCACTGAGATGTGCTTTAAGGTCATCTATGTCGTTAGTAGCTGCAAACTCAAAGCCCTCTGTGAACGGGAAGAAATAATTATGGAATACATCCTGTCCCGTTGCAGCAAGTGTTGTAACAGTCCTGCCGTGGAATGAATTCATAAGAGTTATTATTTTCTGCCTGCCCTTGCCGTATTTATCAAAGCTGTATTTTCTTGCTATCTTTATAGCACATTCGTTAGCCTCCGCACCTGAATTGCAAAGGAAAACCTTGTCAAAGCCTGTAAGCTCACAAAGCTTTTTTGCAACCTCTGTCTGAAGAGGAGAATAATAAAGGTTAGACATATGCTGTATGGTTGCAGCCTGCTCAGAAACAGCCTTTACCCAGCCGTCGTCACAATAGCCGAGAGAATTTACGCCGATACCGCTTGTAAAATCTATATATTCCTTACCGTCTGCACCCTTTGCAACAGCGCCTTTACCGCTTACAAGAGCTGTCTGGAACCTGCCGTAAGTGTGCATAAGATATTGTTGTTCGTCGTTTTTTATTTCTTCAAAGGTCATTTTTGTCACCACCATATATCAATAAAACATTGTTCCGATACCCTCATCAGAGAACATCTCTATAAGTATTGAATGAGGTATTCTGCCGTCGATTATATGCGCACGTTTTACGCCGCGTCTTACTGCCTCGACACAGCACTCTATTTTAGGTATCATTCCGCCTGATATTATGCCCTCACGCTTGAGTGAAGGTACTTCGCTGACGTTTACTACAGGAATAAGTGTTTCGTCATCGTCCTTGTCACGCAGAAGTCCTCTTATATCGGTCATAAGTATAAGCTTTGCAGCTTTAAGGTCGGCTGCTATTCTTGCGGCTGCAAGATCGGCATTGATATTATATACCTCTCCGCCGTAACCGCCTGCTACTGTTGAGATTATCGGTACATAACCGTTCTTTGTAGCATTTTCTATAACCTCGGTGTTTATCTCGGTTATCTCTCCGACAAAGCCGAGATCAATGCCTGATGCCTTTTTCTCAGCCATTATCATACGTCCGTCAAGACCGCAAAGTCCGATAGCTTTTCCGCTGTGCTGTTCAAGAAGCTGTACAAGGCTTTTGTTTACCTTTCCTGCAAGCACCATCTGTACTACATCTATCGTTTCTTCATCTGTAACACGCAGACCATTTATAAATTTGCTTTCCTTGCCTATCTTTTTCAGCATACCGCTTATTTCAGGGCCGCCGCCGTGTACAAGCACAACATTTATTCCGATAAGCTGCAAAAGCACGATATCACTCATTACAGCTTCCTTTAGGTCGTCATTTATCATTGCATTTCCGCCGTATTTTACTACTATAGTCTTGCCCGACCATTTCTGTATATAAGGAAGTGCCTGTACAAGCACTTTGGCTTTATCCTGTTCGGATATATTCTTCATTTTTATCATCTCCGATCATGTAATCAGGTTCTGTAATCACCGTTTATCTTTACATATTCATATGTAAGGTCACAGCCGTAAGCTTCGGAAGTTCCGTTTCCGTCATTCAGTTCAACTATTATATCTATCTCATCTTCTGTAAGCACAGTTTTTGCAAACTCCTCGGAAAACTCTATGCCTGCACCATTCCTGCATACATCTATTTTTCCTGCCTTTGACGCAAATGAAACATCCACCTTGTTTACATCAACGTCTGCACCTGAATATCCTATTGCACAAAGAACACGTCCCCAGTTTGCATCTGAACCGAACATTGCAGCTTTAAGCAGACTTGAACATATTACAGACTTTGAAACAAGCTTTGCATCATTTTCTGTCTTTGCACCGCTTACTTTACATATGAGAAGCTTTGTTGCACCTTCTCCGTCCTTTGCCATCATAACGGAAAGTCCCCTGCATACTGCTGTAAGAGCTTCAAGGAATGTATAATAATCATCGTTTTCCTCAGTTATTACAGTATTTCCTGCAAGACCTGACGCCATAACGGAAAGTGTGTCATTAGTGGAAGTATCGCCGTCAATGCTTATCATGTTAAATGTCTTGTCAGCCGCAGTTTTAACAGCCTTCTGTATCATTTCGGGAGATATTGCGGCATCTGTTGTAACAAAGCAAAGCATTGTAGCCATATTCGGATGTATCATACCGCTACCCTTTGATATACCGCCTACTCTTACGGTTTTACCGTCTATAACTGTTTCAACAGCATATTCCTTTGAGATAGTATCGGTAGTCATTATAGCCTCGGCAGCATTTGTTGAGCCGTCAACAGAAAGCTCTGAAACGAGCTGTTCCATACCGTCAGCGATAGGCTCTATCGGAAGTATCTGACCGATAACACCTGTTGAACCGACTATAACATCTTCTGCGGAAATACCAAGCTTATCGGCTGTGAGCTTACACATCATTTCAGCCTTTTCCATACCGTCGGCATTACAAGTATTTGCGTTGCCGCTGTTGCAGATAACAGCCTGTGCATAACCGTCAGCAAGATTTTTCTTTGTTACAGTGATAGGTGAGCTTTGAACAAGGTTGGTAGTATATACCGCAGCAGCAGTACATTTCTTTTCACAGTATATAAGTGCTAAATCTCTTTTTGACTTATTCTTGCGTATGCCGCAGTGTACACCGGAAGCCTTGAATCCTTTTGCCGCTGTTACAGATCCTTCAATGATTTTATATGACATTTATCATTCCTCCATATACTTTATTGTCGCAGAATATAAAATTCCACTTTCCACTTTCCACATTCCAAATTCTTTAGAAGGCCGGCGGTACTATTACAAGACCTGTTTTTTCGTCAAGTCCGAAAATGATGTTCATGTTCTGAATTGCCTGTCCTGCCGCACCCTTTACCATATTGTCTATTGCAGATATGGCAATAAATGTGCCTGTTCTCTCGTCAACATGAAGTGAGATATCACAGAAATTTGAGTACTTTATATTATGTATATCAGCGTTTGCACCGTCGGGAAGTACTCTTACAAAGAACTCGTCCTTATAGAAATCTTCGTATGCTTTTCTTATCTGCTCTTTTGTAACGCCTTCGTTAAGACGTGCATAGCATGTGGAGATTATTCCTCTGTTTACCGGAAGAAGATGCGGAACAAAGGTTATCTTTACGCTTTTTCCCGAAAGCTTTGAAAGAGTCTGCTCTATTTCGGGTGTATGACGGTGATTTGCTACCTTATATGCGTGGAAGCCTTCGTTAAGTTCGGGATAGTGATTTCCCTGATTTGGCTTTCTGCCTGCGCCCGTAACACCTGACTTTGAATCTATTATAATACCGTCAGTACTTACAAGTCCGCCCTTTACAGCCGGTGCAAGTGCAAGCGGTGCGCCTGTTGTATAACAGCCGGGATTTGCAATTATTTTCTTTCCCTTTATATTTTCCCTGAAAAGCTCAGGCATACCATATACCGACTTTTTATGAAGGTCATGGTCAAGGAATTCACAGCCGTACCATTCCTTATATTCATCCTCGCTTTCAAGACGGAAATCTGCACCGAGGTCAATAAAAGCTTTTCCGGCTTTATCGCACTGAGCGGCAAGCTCCTGTGAAAGACCGTGAGGAAGTGCCGCAAATATAACGTCACTCTTTTCAACGACTTCATCCTGATTGGTACATTCCATATCGCAAAGTGATTTATATGAAGGATATACCTCACTGAGCTTTTTTCCCTCGAAGCTTACAGAGCTTATTGCAGCAATTTCAGCTTCGGGATGAGTAAGAAGTATGCGTACAAGCTCTGCACCTGCATAACCTGTTGCGCCTATGATACCTGCTTTTATCTTCATTTCTTTCCACTTCTCCCTTTGTTTTTATTCCGAAATAATATTTCTGACTCTTGCAGCCTGAGCCTTTACATTCTCACTTGCAGGACCGCCGATAACCTTTCGGCCATTGACACAGTTTTCAAGTGAGATAGCCTCATATACGCCATCATCAAAAATATC
>JBGVAQ010000510.1:0-2384 GCA_045224775.1 Acutalibacteraceae bacterium
GGCAATAACAAGTGCAATTGCAATGATAAGAATTGTTTTTTTCAAAGATGATCCCTCCTACTTGATTTTATGCATGTACTTGTAAAACTCAAAGAGCATTTCATTGCGCTGTTCAGGATGAAGTGCCATGTGAGCGTATTCCAAGGCAGAGCTGAAACATTCTCTACATACCTTGCCGAGATAATGATTTCTGATAAACTCTTTCCCAGTTGGTTCAGCAAAGTATTTATAATACTCATTGAGATTATCGAAATGAAGGAAACAGTTAACTGCATGATTAAGACAAATAGCTGCTTTGAACTTTTCGTTGATCCCGGAAAAGAAATTTGTCGGAAATCTTTTCTTTTTACCTTCAAGAACGTAAGTGTATGTCCTGATAGTAAGACTGCGTATATCAATCGGTATATCCTTGGGATAGGCTTTATATACGATATACCACAGGTCTGTAGAATCTATATCGTTAGGAAACTTGATTATCTTTATATACGGTTCCAGCATCAGCTGTTTCGCTATATCTTCTGTAAAGTATTCAATTGCAGTTTCAGGTTTCCATTTTAGTAATTCATCGAAAACGTATCTGAATATTGTAATGGCAACATCTTCCAATGGCATTACATCACCGTTGATGTAGAACGTGGAGATACGCTTTCTTCTGCCAACTAATATCTCTTCGTACTCACGGATCAGTTCTCTTTTGGTTAAGTAATTCTGAATTGTAGGGTTCACGATTATATCTCCTTTCTACACATCTAATGACCGAAAAAACTATTTGGCAAAGGTATACAAAACATAATATGGTGGATTCCGGAGAGAAGGCTCTTTGCTTGAAAGAAAAAAGGAAAAAATAAATATATATGTTTTCTAACATTTAATACCCGAAAGCTAATAAAAAGGGTCTTGATATTACTTTATCAACACTTTATCTTTCCTTATTAATTACAAGCTCCTTTTATCTCCTTCCAACCAAACACATCCATTAAAAAATAAACTAAACACTTAAAACAACGACATTATATGCCCTAATACCCTAATTAAAACACATAAGAGGTATTTATTTTTGAAAAGAAAAAGAAAGATGATTGGATCAATCATAACCATTTCAGGAGAAACTGATAGCAAGGCTCCCACGTTCTCAGCCTATACTTAATATATATGTGTTAAGCCAAGGAGGTTCCACGCTGCATGACCCAGCCATAATAAACGGCAGAGCCGACATGTGTATCTACATAGTTCGATGGAATATTTTAAAGCTGCAGATTCAAAATAGCTGACTGTCTTTCTTATAATTAAAAGGACTGAATACAATCAGATCACTTAACGAAAAAGCAGTAGTAAAATATAAATACAAGTAATCGTGATGTACAAAGAACAAACGCAGTAGCAAAATAAAGAAAATAGTAGGAAATAGGAAGGAACAAAGTAGATAGCATAATATAATACAGTAAAAAACAGTAGTGCATAATATAATACTACTAACAAAGCAGTAGTGAAATAAATCTTATAGTAGAAAGCAAAAAAATATCTGATATTTTAAAGTAGAATAATTAGATATGTAGTAGTATAATTTAGCGTAAGATTATTCTACCGTTAAGCTCTGAACTGTAATAGGCTATATGAAATATCTAATAACTATTAGCAATGATCAATAATCAGTCGTGGACTAGACTAAGGATCAAATAGGTTTGGAGGATAGCAGAGGGTCGAACCAAGCTGAGAAGGTACAGAAAAAAATTGCTTGGGAGTTTAGAGCCTGCTCTTTCTTGTCTGTGCATATATTGTTTAACAGCGTAAATATCATACTGTTTTTCAGAAAGCAGCAAAATAGAATCCTCAATACGGAACGTTAATTAGGCTGGCTGTCCCCCACTCTTTCTACTGTGATTTTGTAATCAAGTCCCAGCTTGTGCATAATATAGCTTATCTCATATATACAGAAGTCATGTTTACCATTTTCCCAATGTTTGAGCTTTTGAGGTGAGATACCGAGATACTCTGCAAACTCTTTGTTTTCCATTTTTCTGTTTTCTCTTTCATTTGTTATCAGAGCACTAATGTTGCTGTTGACCCAAGTGCTTCTGACATCATACGGTGTCATATTTGAAGTGAGTGATAATACAAGTTCGCTTACAGGTTCCTTTCCCATTTTTATTCTCCTTTCTACTATAACTCAATGTTACCTGTTAGTTGTTCAGCTATTACTAATCCCCTGCCGGTTATGGTATAATATGCATCAGATGCATAACAATCAGGTTTAAGAGAGGTCTTACAGGGAAAGATCTCTATAAGGTGCAGAGCAGCCAGCTTGTTTGTTACGATAAAGAAATCGGGGCATTGTACTGCCGCAGCCAATTCTTTGTAGTTTGCTGTGACTTTGTTTTTGAGAT
>JBGVAQ010000511.1:0-2788 GCA_045224775.1 Acutalibacteraceae bacterium
GAAAACGGCACTGTTACTTTGAACGGCGGCAGTATCGAAAACAATAAGTGTTCGGATAACGGCGGCGGAATCTATAATCTCGGCAAGCTTACTGTTAAAGGCGGAACAGTCAGCTCCAATATTGCCGACCGGTCGGGTGCCGGTATCTGGTCAAATGGTACAGCAGACCTGAAAAAAGCTGAAATAGCCCGCAACAATAACGCGGAAAACGGCGGCGGCATTATCAATTACGGTACGATGACTCTTAGCGGCTGTACTATCGCATGCAACAGCGCCAGAAGTTCAGGCGGCGGAATGATGCTTGCCGAAGGTTCAAAGACTTCATTCAGCGATAATAACGGTATAGGCGCAAACTATGCAAAAAACGGCGGCGGTATCTGTGTCAGAAAATGTACTATTGATATGAAAGATACTGCACTTGAAGGAAATATCGCTTCCGGCTCTGGCGGTGCGATATGGCTCGACAGCGGCACGTCTGTTGAACTTGTAAATGTAAATATCATCAGCAACAGCATCACGGAAAACGGTGCAGGAATATATACCAAAGGAAATCTTTCTCTTACCGACTGCAAAATAAACAGCTGCACCGGCGGCAGTGGTGTGTATTTTGATTCTGACAATAATCTGACGCTGAAAAACACATCAGTGACCGGCAATGCCGGAGGAATTTATATGAACGCAGGCAGTGTAATTCTTGCCGGCGGCAATATTATTGTCAATAACAACATGAAGGACAGCACCAACAGCAATATCACCTTCAAAAGCTTCAAAAAAATCACGGTCACCGGAGAGTTATATCCGGAAAGCAAAATAGGCATAACGCCGCCTGATAATTTTGAAAACCGTGATCTTACAGAAAACTACAGCGACTTTAACGAAGCAAATGCGGATACCTATTTCTTCTGCGATACGAATAATTACAGGATAAGTCCAGAAGAGGAATATCCCGAGGCACAGCTTGTCAAAAGGCTGACATCCACAGCAAAGGAATATAAGGTCAAGGTAACAGTCAAGGTTACTGATGACGCTGACTGGTGGGACGATGCTTATCTGTATTTTTATGTAAAGGACAATTACGGACAGGGCAGCGAAAGATTTATGAAAAGCTCACCGGACTTTCACAAAAGCATTGACAGCAGCGATGATTATTATGAATATGAGCTTGACTGCGGCACAGCCTTTCCCTCAGCCGTGACTTTCCACACAAAGTATGGTACATGGGGATCATAGCGTGATTTTGAGGCTGATGTAAAGATATATATTAACGGAGTAAACTGCTGCAGCAGGCACTGCATACATAATGTGTACGGCGTAGAATCAAAAGAAACAAAGATCAATATTCCTGCTGAAAAATACCCACGCCCATTTATCGAAATAGATCAGAAAAACGAGGTTGACATTCAGAAAGATGAAACAAAATATATCAGCATAACAGCAGTAGATCAGTACGGAGTAGGATGGAATCCGAAAGGCGACAGTGCAGTTAAAATGGAAAATCTTTCTTTCCCTGATAATGACACCTGTGAAAAATCGGATGAAACGGGAATGAAATGGAAGGTAGATACTTCTTTTGAAACGGATCATTACAGTGAGTACAAGCTGACACTCAGCTCGGGCAGCGATGAAACGGAGGTTTCAAGGATCATACCCGTTCATTTCTCTTTCCCTTTGCATCTGACGGTTGTAATAGACGAAGAAACAGTACTGACAAAAACAGGTCACGCCAATGAAAGAATACAGATAAAGAACTATCCATGCAAAGCAGGATATTATATAAATAATTATGTTGCGAGCGGTGCCTGTTTTATAGAGGCAAACGACGACGGCACATATACCTTTGCATTCGGCAAGGAGGATATAGTCCTGACGGCTTCACTCAAAGGTATCAGATATACGATAGAATTCGAGAAAAACGGCGATCCGCTTATGGAGGGCAAGGATGTTACCTGTGTTATGGTTTCAAAGACACTGACATACGGCAAGGCGGCTGTAGCTCTGCCAAAATGCTACTACAAAAGAGAAGGATATACCTTCACCGGCTGGAATACAAAGGCTGACGGTACGGGTACTGACTATGCAGACAAGGAGAAAGTAAAGGATCTTACCACCGTTCCAAACGATGTTATTCATCTGTATGCCCAGTGGAAACTTACCTCTCCCCAAACCACAGCATCCATATTTTCTGAAGGAAATCTTATTATATATATAGGCTGTGCAGCAATACTTCTCTCAATTATCACAGCGGTGATATATTCTGCTAAAAAGAGGAGGGGTCATCTTGAAAACGAAACTGATGTTTAAGAAAATTGCCGTTTTTCTGCTCATGTCTGCGGTGATAATAACCGCCTCAACACTTTCAGGCATAAGCGTGTCTGCGGCAGACATTAAGGTTGATTCTCCCGAAGCACTGCAAAGCGCTGTTGACTCAGCAGGCACAAATGCAGCCACACTGACACTAACAGCAAATATCACTGCAAACAGCAGTATTGTTATCGGAGAAGGTCAGAATATCACTATTGACCTCGGAGGTTTTACTCTCGGCAGAAATCTTAGTTCACCTGAAGCAAACGGAAGCGTTATCATCGTCGAGGGTGGCAGCCTTACCGTAAAGGACAGCTCACAGGAGCATAAAGGCTGTATAACCGGCGGTTCTGCATCCGGTTTTGGCGGAGGAATATCCTGTCTGAAAAAAGAAAAGAGTCCCTCAAGCCTTACCCTGAACGGCGTTACTCTCAAAGATAATAATGCAGGCTCAGGCGGTGCTGTTTATGCTGACAGCGGCTGTACA
>JBGVAQ010000512.1:0-10608 GCA_045224775.1 Acutalibacteraceae bacterium
CGCACCATGTGATGGTGGGAAATGTGGATGAAATCGATGTAGAACTGATGCGGTGGATAGCGGAAGCGGCAGATTTTTCTGCTAATAAGAGGTGACAATACGGAAAATAAAAAGATCTTTCCCATACTGATCGCCAAGGCGTAACAGATAATCACATATTGATTCTACATAGTCTGAAATCCCTCGAATAAAAACCGCTGTAATTATTCTTCCCGTGTAGGGTGGAAAATACAGCGGTTTTTCTTTCTATAGTTCAGCTGCCACAATCGTTTCCTTTGGCAGCTTCTCATTCTCACAGTTCAGAAGATAGACTATTGCCTTGTTCGCAAAGCGGTTTGTTTTCATCGTATCCCAATCGGCAAGCCGGATGATCTCCGCTGTACCATTCTCAAAATCCAATGAAATCTCGCCCCATTCGCCGTCGCAGTCTGCTTGATATTCATAGATTGCGGTGGCGATTTTCTTTTTGCGTTTAGTTTTGGATTTCTGTTTCAGCCGGACAGCATGGATAGCACCCTCGGCAACCAAAAACTCCGTCAGCTTGTCCACTGCTCTACGGTAGGCTCGCTCTGCACCGCTGGCTGTGCTGCCCTCAAACATCACAGCCAGTTCCTCAAAGGTGGGGCGGCCTTTCCATGAGCCGACACGCCCGCAGGTCATGCAGATCGCCAGCCGCTTTTCAAGCAAGGTCTGTTCCCGGTAGTTTAGCTTCTCAAATGCCCGCTGCACCTTTTCTGCCTGTATGCCATTCCAGAGAATATCGGCATAGTTCCAAGTATCATCAAGGGCAACATCTTCGCCTGTTTCTTCTCCGTCCTCGTCCGTCACATAGAATGGCTGCTGATTGCGGATGCCACGGACAACTTTCAAATATTCTTCCGCAAGGGCAAGGTCGCAGTTGTATTTCTTTGAAAACTCACTGACCGCATCCTTGGTGTTATGGTAGAGCCAAGCCATTGACCGCACCATTTTGTAATTGGTCAGAGAGGATACCGACCATTTTTCTTCGCCCATACGGAAACGGAGCATCGCATCCCGTATGAACGGGAAAATGTATGTAGCATACTCCGCACCCTTGGCAGGATCATAATCCATCAGCTTTTGGAGCATTTGCTCCCGACAGGATAGCTTTATATCTATAAATCGATCTGTGTCGTACAGATCGCCGCCATCCACACCGAGAAAGCCTTTGATGCGCTTGTTGAGCTGTGGTTCGTAGTGGTGCAGGAAGAACGAAAAATATAGCAAATTCTTTTCCTGCAATGCAGACAGAATATGTTCATTTGGATTGCTAACCGTTGGCGGTTCCGGCTCCAGTTGGAAGATGCGCTCTGCCACATAGGGAATGAGACCATCACCGTGCGGATTGACTTGGTGCTTCGGTATGTATCCGGTCATATTCCATGTAAAATCATTCAGCATAGCGCACCTCCCTTCACTTTAATAACGTTTATCAATCTCCAGAAAACTGAAATTCACGTTATTTCTTCAAGGCTTTGTTTTATAATTTTTTCAATTATTTTAATCGGTAATTCTTTCTCATAGGGCAGATAGACTGCATTTTTCCTTATTGTAAAAGCACTTAGTTGTGACTTGAATATTTCTAAAACATTTGTATCTACGTAAAGGCTAATATGTTTATTACAGGCAGCAAAAGATATTGAGAACTTGTCTTTCTTATATACTGGCATACTCCAAGCAATCTGTTCCTTAACTGCTGGAACACAACGAAGAATTAGATTTCTTAATTCCACAACATACGCTCTCGCTTCTGGAATCTGTAATTCAATATATTCATCTACACTTTCAGGAGCCTTGCCGCAATAGTGACTTTGATTTGTCCTTTTAAACTCCCTTCCGCATTTTGGACAAGTCCACATACTAAAACCTCCTCAATATCAATTATTACTTTCTCAATATTTTCTCCATCGGTTTTCCTTTTGCTAACTCGTCAATCAGCTTGTCCAGATAGCGTATTTCCTGCATTAGCGGTTCTTCGATTTCTTCTACACAAACTCCGCAGATTTTCCCTGTAATCAGTTTTCGATTAGGATTAAGCTGGGGAGCATTCAAAAAGAAGTCTCCATATGCAACATCATGTATCAGAAAATCATTCACTTGATCTTTACTATACCCTGTTAACCAGCAAGTAACTTGATCTACTTCCTCTCTTGTTCGTCCCTTTTTCTCACACTTTGTAACAAGAAGTGGATAAACCTTTGAAAAGGACATTTTATAAATTTTATCGTTTGCATTTATTCCTTCCATGGATATACCTCCAAATTCAAATTCTCTTTAGGGCTTCTTTTTTCAAAGCAGCCTGTTCCATTTCTTTCTCATAAGCTCCTTTGGCATAAGCGACATTGCTTTTTGCCCGGAGCATCTTATCTTTCGCCAGTTTCTTCATAACCTCCGCTACGTCATCGTCCAGTTTGCCACGCTTGATATAGCGGTTTATGGTATTCAGCCGCTTTTCGTATATCTGGATAACCGGATGATCGTCTGCAAGCTCTCGCTGTTCTCTGCCTTTCAGATTGCCGATTTGCCGACAGGTGCGGTGCAGCTTGTCCTCCGGTGCATAACCGCCGCAGTATTTTGTGTGCCTTGCATTGGTGGTCAAAAACCATTTGCCACAGATTTTGCATTTCTTCGGTGCATGACCGACACATAAGCCCTCAAAGAGATCAGACCGGAACATCCCCACAAAGGAAACATAGTGCATCCGCTTGACCAGTTTTGCCACATCCTCACCGGGACGGATGGTGGATACATACTGAACAGACTGATTGGACACAGACATCCAGGCATTGCCCTCCGTGATGGAGAACTCCGGCGGGAAATAGCTGCCGAACATCTTTGCAAAGCCCTCTGCGGTGCGGTCTGCTTCATTGCTATCCGACTTTTCCGCAAAATCAAGCATTGCCTTTTGGTATTCTCCGAGAGAGAATGCCAGATGCCCGAAAACCGCAGTATAACGTTCAAGTAGTACTGCATCTTCATATTTTACGAGGTCTTCAAGCTGCATTGTGCCGCTGTTCGCTTTTTGGACACACTCTAAATGGCTCAACGCACAATCCGTAGTAAAGACCCTTTCTATCCGTTCTCTGTGTTTTGGAACATCCATATAGGAGAATGGCGGCGTTTTACTGAGAATATCCAGCATTGCCAGAGCAGCTTCCCTTACCATAGGAAAGAGTGCCGAAGCATCCTGTTTCGCATTCATCGCCCCAAGCATAAGATTGATTTTCTCGCATTGCTCGTTCATTTTAGAAATGGTATCCGCAGGAACATTCAGCGCATCACAGGCAAGAGTACCGATAGGAAATGTTTTTCCCTCATATATGACCGTATCCTGCCAAAAATCCAATGTCATAAGTTCTTGATTCATGCTTGCCCTCCTGTCCTGTTTTTTCACTTTTCTAATTATACCATGCAAATGTGAAGGAATCTACATCATCAGATAAGTTGTCCTGTTTTTTGAAACGGGGTTGTCCTGCTTTTAGCCTGCTTTTTTCCAAATCCGTCATAACCATAGTAGAAAGGGCGAAGCACCTGCCAATCACGGCGGGTGCTTCGTGCTTTCCAGACTATTATGAACGGAGGTTTTTCTATGACAATCTATGAAAACATCAAGGCGGCAATCAGCGTAAAGCAAGCCGCCGAACACTACGGGCTGAAAGTCAACCGCAACGGCATGGCTTGCTGCCCGTTCCACAATGACAGGCATCCGAGCCTGAAGCTGAATGAAGATTATTTCTTCTGCTTCGGCTGCGGAGCCAAGGGGGATGTAATTGACCTTGTGGCAAGGCTGTTCAATCTGACGAGTTTGCAAGCGGCACAAAAGTTGGCTGCGGACTTCGGGCTTGACCCGAAACCACCCACTGCCGCAGCTATGGTCAAGCCAAAGCGCCCCCATATCCGACAGTTCCGGGAGGATGAAATGCTTTGCTTCCGTGTGCTGACGGATTATCTGCATCTGTTGGAGAATTGGAAAGTGCTGTATGCACCCAAAACACCGGACGAGCCTTATGATGACCGTTTTGTGGAAGCCTGCCAGATGCACTGCCATATCGAATATATGGCAGATGTGCTTACCGTGGGTGATCTGGAAGAACGGGTGGCATTGGTGGACAAGCTGATGCAAGATGGCAAAATTGCTTTTCTGCAAGAGTACACCGCACGAAAGAAAAAGGAGGTGGCGCACCATGGCGAAGAAACGGAAAATGCCTGATATGAACTTGCCTGTCTGGTTTGAGGGGCAGAACATCAACGAAGCTCTGTTTTGTGAAGAATTTCTGCAAGAGCGCAGAATCATCTTTGCAAACAGAGCTTTCTTTACGCCCAATGGACGGGTAACGGATGATATTGTCCTGCGGGGAGAGGTCTACGAAAAGCTGAAAAGCTACACCATCAGCAGCGTACCGCAGAAGATCAAAAACATCATGGAATTGCTGAAACTGGAAGCAATGGTTGAGGATCTTCCTCCCCAGCCTGACCGCCTCCATGTTGCCAACGGAACACTTATGCTGGATGGAAGATTTATCGAGGGGAAACAGGAAATCGTACAGAGCCGCTTGCCTGTTTCCTACAATCCAGATGCTTCTGCGCCTGCCCTGTGGCTGAACTTTCTGGACGGTCTGCTGTACCCGGAGGACATCCCCACCTTGCAGGAATTTATCGGCTATTGCCTGATTCCCTCCAACAAGGGACAGCGCATGATGGTGATTAAGGGCAACGGCGGCGAGGGCAAATCTCAAATCGGTTCGGTGCTTTCTGCTATATTCGGTACGAATATGAAAGACGGCAGTATCGGTAAGATTTCTAAAGACCGCTTCGCCCGTGCTGATCTGGAACACATCCTGCTGTGTGTGGATGATGATATGTGCATGGAAGCTCTGCGTCAGACCAACTATGTAAAATCCATTGTGACAGCGCAAGGCAGAATGGATTTGGAGCGAAAGAACAAACAGAGTTATCAGGGCTGGATGTTCTGCCGATTACTGGCATTCAGCAACGGCGATCTGCAAGCCCTGTATGACCGCAGCGATGGGTTTTACCGCAGACAGCTTGTGTTGACTACCAAGGAAAAACCCGTAGGCAGAGCCGATGATCCCGACCTTGCAGAGAAAATGAAAGCCGAAGCCGAGGGGATTTTCCTTTGGGCGTTTGAAGGCTTACAGCGGCTCGCTGCCAACAACTTTAAGTTTACGGAGAGTGACCGCATCCGTGCAAACCGGGAAGCGGTCAAGCGTGACAATAACAACATTTTTGACTTCATGGATTCCGAGGGGTATATCCGGCGCAAAGCGGATGCTTCCATCAGTTCCAAGGACTTCTACGCTATCTATCGCCTGTGGTGCGAGGAAAACTCCCTTGCCCCTCTGAAAGCCCGCAGCTTCAGCGATGCCATGGTTGCCAATGCGAAGAAATTTAATTTGGAGCATTGCAACAACATCACTAATTCTGCCGGACGGCGGGTATGGGGGTTTATGGGCGTGGAAGCTGTGGCACGACCTAATATAAACGGGTTTTACGACGTTTCGCCATGTACGTACGTACCGGAGGAATGGCAGGACTGATTCCTGTCTTTCATTTTCTGTATGTATGTACGCAGTGTTTTGCCCGTTTTTCTTTTTTATAGGAACAATCAGCGGTCAGAATTGAGCTGTTTTCGGGCATTGAAAATCAATGGTAATGAAAACAGCAAAGTTCTTGACCGCAGAACGAAACCATTTCACCAAATCGTGCTTCTCCAAACCATGCACCCGGTTCACGGAACAGTAGGTGTTTTCACTGTTCCAGACCAAACCGCATGGAACAGTAAAGTGGGATATATGCCTATATGGACAGAGTATCGCACCCATAAAATTAAAACGATTTAGGAGAAAGCAGATTTTTTACTGTTCGGTGCATCTGCTCCGCTTTGGAGAGTAGCCTTTGCACCAAACCACAAATCAAAAATATGGAGGATTTTTCAATATGAATGTACGCAACGAAATAAAGGCACAGATCATCCGTGCTGGGATGACCATGCAGGAAGTTGTTGACCTGCTCTCGGACGAATACGGTTGGAGCGACAGCGTTTCCAACCTGTCCGCAAAATTACAGCGGGAAAGCATCCGATACAAGGAAGTATTGGAGCTTGCCGATGTGCTGGGATACGACATCGTATGGCAGCAAAGACGGGAGAAATGATGCCCCGGCAGCAGCCCCTCGCTTCTCCCGTCCCCATAGGCGCACCGCAGTGCTGCCTATGGATGGCAGTGAAAGATACGGTTTTCGCTGCCACCGTCTGCAAGAGGAAGTTCGCCGGAACAGCTTCATGCAGACGGGCTGACCATAAGAAAAGTTGCAGACATTTTCGCCTTGGTCAGCAGAGGTCGCCGCAGCGACCGCACTCCCCCTCGGGAGAGCCCTCGGAGAGCCCACGGCACTTTGCAGCCAGTATGGATGAAAGTGTTATAGTGGGTTATTACACTTTGAAAAAGTGCCTCTCCGTAGCTCCCCGCTGTCTGCAAATCTCAAAGAAAGGACAAAAAATCTATGGCAAGAAATGATGGAATAGACCGCACCGTAGCCCGGAATCAGGACTTGGAAACTCCGGACGATGTAGCAAAAATACAGGAACACAATGAGCGTGAAAAGGACAGCTACAGCAATCAGGACATTGTGCCGGAACGCACGACCCTGAATGTCCATTTCAAAGCTCCTACCGATGATTATGTAAAAATGTTTGAGCAGATGGAGCAGGACAAGATCATCTCTACCAGAGGTCTGAAACCGGACGCAGTTAAATACGGCGAGTTAGTTTTTGATGTGAACTCCGCTTACTTCTATAACCACGGCGGCTATGAATTTGCAAAACAGTTTTATGCCGATGCCTATAAAGCCGCTGTGGAGATCGTGGGCGGTGAACAGTATATCCTCTCCGCTGTGATGCACGCCGATGAACGCAACCAGGCAATGTCCGAAGCGCTGGGCGAGGATGTGTACCACTACCATCTTCATGTGGTTTATATCCCTGTGGTGGAAAAGCAGATCCTTTGGTCGAAGCGGTGTAAGGATGAAGCCCTCCGGGGAACCGTAAAGGAAACGATCACGCAGGTCAGTCGAAGTAAGAAATGGGACTGCAAGCCGGTGCTTGACGAAAACGGTAATCCCATGATTAACGCAAAAGGAAAAAAGATATTGAAGTCATCCTACAGTGTGTTGCAGGATGACTTCTTTCAGTTCATGCGTGCAGCCGGATATGACGATGTGGAGCGTGGAGAACGTGGCAGCACTGAAGAACATCTGACGGTGACACAGTTTAAGGTGCAGGCAGAGCAGCAGCGTTTGGAAGCTGTGACCGGACAGGTGGCACAGGCAGAACAAAGTTTGGAGGATGCCAAGGCTGCCACAGAGAAACAGAAAAAGAAACTGGAAGCTCTGCAAAAGGAAACCAAGGCAGTAAAGACCGTTGCTCTGACGGTGCAGGATATTGAAGCGATGGGTAAGAAAGTTAAATTCGGAAACAATATCACGCTGACACCGGATGAATGTGACACGCTGAAACGCTATGCCACCAATGGCATTATCATCAATGCAGAGAATGAGCGATTGAAAGGGAAACTGGAATCGGCTCAAAAGTCTGCATCCATTTGGAAGCAGCGATGTGAAGAAGCAAATAAAAAATATCAGGAATTGAAACAGAAAGCCCAGCCTTTCCTTGATGCACTGGAAGTTGCATCCGAAAAGGTTTGGGCTTTTATCAATTCTATCCTCGCCAGAGGAAAGGAAACACAGGAACACAAAGCACCTGCCCGCAAGCGTGGACAGGACATGGAA
Organism: Acutalibacteraceae bacterium; assembly: GCA_045224775.1. Taxonomy (GTDB): domain Bacteria; phylum Bacillota; class Clostridia; order Oscillospirales; family Acutalibacteraceae; genus UBA1213. Next base: position 7,828 of record JBGVAQ010000512.1, read on the forward strand.
ATTTGATGGAGGTAACTGCCTATTGAAGAAATATTATGAGGATGCAAAGTATAATGCGGCATTTGTCCGCTGTGTGGATGTTATGAGCCAGATGCTCCAGAAATACGGACATCAGGTTTTGGATAAATTGGAACAGGATGCCCAGCAGAAAGTAGAGCATTCCGAGGAAAGAAATCAAGCGCAGCCTTTGACGAATAAGGCTGCGTAAAAATTTACAATTTACACGTTGCGTATTCGGTGTAGCTATGCTATAATGATTACGCAACGTGTATTTTTGTTTTTAATGGAGAAAAGACAGATGGATTGTAAGAACAGAATTATCAAGTTGCGGGAAAGTACAGGACTGAACCGGAAAGATTTTTGCAAGCTCGTCCATATCCCTTACCGGACTATGACCGAGTGGGAATTGGATAACCGCCATGCACCGGATTATGTGCTGTGGCTTTTGGAGTATTATATCCGCAACGAGGGACTTATGGTAAAAGAAATGGATGAGGGAGGTGGCGATTCTGAAAAAGAAACAAACTAAATGCTATCTTTATACAAGAGTGTCCACCTCTATGCAGGTTGACGGGTACAGCTTGGATGCCCAGCGTGACAAACTGCGGAAGTATGCGGCATACGAAGATATGGTTATTGCGGGGGAGTATTCTGACGAGGGCTTTTCCGGAAAGAACATCCAAGGACGGCAGGATTTTCAACGGATGCTGAATGACATTCAGGACTGCAAAGACGGCGTTTCCTATGTGCTGGTCTTTAAGCTTTCCCGATTTGGCAGAAATGCAGCGGATGTTCTGAACTCTTTGCAGCTCATGCAGGATTTCGGTGTCAATCTGATCTGCGTGGAGGATGGCATTGACAGCTCTAAGGACGCCGGAAAACTGATGATTTCCGTGCTGTCTGCGGTGGCAGAAATCGAGCGAGAGAATATCCGCACCCAAACAATGGCAGGACGGGAGCAAAAGGCTCGTGAGGGCAAGTGGAACGGCGGATTTGCCCCTTATGGATATAGTCTGGAAAACGGCGATCTTGTTATTGCCGAGGATGAAGTGGAAGTAATCCGTGTTATTTATGACCGTTATATTCACACCAACGAGGGGGTTGCTGGAGTTGCAAAATACCTGAATCGCAATGGCTTTGTCAAGAAGCTGCGGCAGAACAATACCATTCCCGGATTTTCAAGGAGCTTCGTGCAGGACGTACTGGACAATCCTGTTTACATGGGTAAGATAGCCTATGGCAGACGCAGGACGGAAAAGAAGCAAGGTACAAGAAACGAGATGCACGTGGTTGAGCAGTCAGAGTTCCCTATTTATGATGGGCAACACGAAGCAATCGTTTCGGAAGAAGATTGGTATTTGGCACAGGAAAAGCGCAAGATCAATTCCTTTAAGCGGGAAAAGGTCAATAATCCAGATCACGCACATATCCTGTCCGGTATTCTGAAATGTCCATGCTGCGGAAAGAGTATGTATGGCAATATCGCCAAGGCTCACAGCAAGGACAAGAAAACAAGATATTATTACTACTGTAAAAACACAGTAACACCAACCGGGCATGAGTGCAGCTTCCGACTGAATATCGAGCAGACGGAAATCAATAAGTTTGTGGCAAAGATTATATCCGCTATGGTCAACAATCCTCGGTTTGTAGAAGCGATTCAGGCGAAAATCGGCTCGGCAGTTGATACAGAGGATATGGAAAAGCAGATCGCCGTTCTGCAAGGTCAGTTAAAGCAAGCCTTTGGAACAAAAAGCCGCTTGGAGCGTCAGATGGACACCTTGGACATCAACGATGCCCACTATGACAGAAAGATTTTGGACTTGCAGCGCCGCTATGATGAGCAGTATGATACCATAGAGGATATCGAAGTTCAGATTGGGGAATTGCAAAGCCAAATCCGCAGCATTCAGCAGGAGAAAATCTCCGGCGACAATATCTATCGGCTCTTACTGGCATTTGATGAAGTCTACCATTCCGCAACGGAAGCGGAACAGAAAGAGTTTATGAAAGCCTTTATCGAGCGAATTGAAATGTTCCCGGAGAAAAGGAAAGACGGAAGCTGGATAAAGAAGATCGTATTCAATTTCCCTGTGCCTGTTGATGGCGAGGAAGTGAAAGAACTTCCCTTGGAAACTGAAACAACTGTCGAGACGGTATACTGCTTGTACCACCAAAAGAAAGACTTCATCTCAGTGCCGTATGAGCCAAAAGCTGCAGAGTATTTGAAATAACATGTCAGTGTGGATCGGGATTTGCAGGTAAAAAGAATGGATAATTGTGATTGGTGCAACCTATCTGAAGAAGACAAACAATTTCAGGTGTATGAGAATAAATCATGGTCTGTCTTCCTTTCCGATGAACAGGATTATATCGGACGATGCATTTTGGTATTAAAGCGTCATTGCAATTCATTGTCAGAGCTAACAGATGATGAATGGGACGAGCTTCGCAATCTGGTTTGTAAAATGGAAGCATGTTTAAAGGCCGTTTTAGGGGCAACTTTATGTAATTGGAGTTGCCTGATGAATAGTTTCTATAAAGAGACAGCACCTGATCCTCATCTTCATATTCACGTAAGACCAAGATATGATAAGCCCGTAATGCTCAACGGGAGCACTTATACTGATAGCGAGTTTGGTCATCATTATGCGTTGAAGAAGAATGGGGCAATATCTGCTGAAGCCAGGAAAGAAGTGTTTATTCGATTGAAAGAATGGCTGAATCACTAGATTACCGTTGGTGGAGTATTGGTACCAAATTTTGCAGACAGTATCTGCA
>JBGVAQ010000513.1:0-12535 GCA_045224775.1 Acutalibacteraceae bacterium
TTCCAGTGGAATTTTCCGGTGAAGTTATTCTTGTCGGGATAAGCTATGATGAGAAAACCAAACAGCATCTATGTTCGATAAAAAAAAACATTAAGTAAGTCTGATATAAAGAGTCACTGCAATTGTGGTGACTCTTTTTGGTACAGGGGGTAAATATGGAAATGGACATCTCTGATATTGTTGAAGAAATCAAACAAGCCTATGATTATGCATATAAGAATTTCAGTATTTCAACTCAGCTTATATGTAGTAATCCAAATGCAAGTGAAGAAGAAATTGAAAGACTGTTGGATCTGCTTTTAGGTTATTGCGAAGATGACAGAATACTTGACTTATACAAGAAAGTCTGCAAAACATTCTATTCGAAGTATCCCAACATGATCGCGGAACATATTCTTATGTACAAGGATATGTACGAGCATAGTAATTAGAAAAAATCTACATTATAATATATAAAACATGAGAGCTTTTCATTGGAAAGGCTCTTTTTTTGTTTCCGTAAATCATACTATAAACGGAATAACTTTTTTATAACAGGGAGCGTTGTAAATATGTTATGCCAAATAATTTTAAAGGAGGCCTTTATATGGCAGTAGGAAGAATAGATTTTCTCGATAAAAACGGGGAAATCACAATGTCAATGGAATATGAGAGTTGGGACAAGATGTCGGCTCAGATAGCTCTGGAGGATCAGTTTGGAGATCCTTTTGTTGCTCATGTATACAGTTATGATGAGCTGAATTTTGAGCTTAAGTCTCCCAACTCAAAGGTCAAGTATCTGCAGAAACTCGTCCCGGATGGTGCAGAGCAGGACCGGTTCTGGATTGATGACAACGAGATTGTCGCAATCTATTGGAATCCTAATGGAGGTCCTGATGGGTTCGGAGATTATCTTGAACACCACTTCAGTTATGAGCGCATCCTTGAATGCGATAAGGAGGCTGGGTATGATGAAGAGTTTTCGGATTTGCTCTATGGTGATGCATCAAATACAACCTTCTGTATCGATATTGGAACGGATGCGTTTGAAAGTGTATCAAAAGAGTTTTCATCCGGATTTCGTCCAAACGACAATAGCTTTACAGGGATTCGTGAGTGGATGGTCGGGACGGCAAAAGCAAAACTTGCGGAAAGGAACCCCAAAATACTTAAAGCAGTAGCTGTCTTAAAACTACCTAAAAAAGCCGGAGAAAAAGAGAGTCAGACTCTGAAAAGAGCAAAAGAAAAGCTTTCGGATTCAGGATTTGATGTTGTTTTAATAAAGGAGGTTGACTGAAATGTCAGTAGGCAGGATAGATTTCCTCAACAAGTATGGGGAAATAGAAATGTCGATGGAGTATGACTGCTGGGACAAGATGTCGGCTCAGATAGCTCTTGAGGACAAGTTTGGAGATCCTTTTGTGGCTCACGTTTATAGCCACGATGTACTTGATTTTTCGTTAAGTTCTCCGTACTCAAAGGGAAGATATTTACAGCAATTGATCACAAAGGATATGGGCTTTGATCGTTACTGGATAACGAATCAGGAGGTAGTAGCTGCATACTATCACCCTGAAAAAGGTCCAAACGGTGGATGTTTTATGGTATTTCATATGCCTTTTAAGAAGATTCTTGAGGCCGATGAGATCACACCGGATGATAACATGTTTTCAAACTATTTGTATGGTTATGAACATAATCCACCAGAACGTCTGGATATAGGTACAGAGAAGTTCGAAGAAATGCTTTTGAAATTTCCATCCGGAATAAGAGAAAATGATGGAATGGACTTTCGTGAATGGATCGTAAGCGTTGCAAAAAGGTTCGTAGAAAACAAAAGAGTAGAATTTAAAGTCAATCCTATTCTCTACTATGATTCCAAAATAGATTGGGATTTAAAAGAAGCAGAGAATATTATTAGACAGCGACTTGAAAATGCCGGCTTTACGATTCTTGACGGATCGCTTGACAATATCGAGGAGGTATAACTATGGCTAATAACTGTTTTTACGATCTTAAGGCTGTAGGAACGAAAGAATCGGTTAACGAATTGGTTCAAATTCTACAGTACAAACATCCGAAGTTGTGCTTTTATCGTATATTCAGTGCTGAAGTCTGCGATGAAGGAGTAACCCCCATGGGAAATATTATGTTATTATTTGCGGGGATGTAGCCTGGTCAATTTACAGCTCGATGCTTCATGAACCCATGCCCGGACCGAAAGGCTGGTCAGATATACTTACTGAAACTGATCGACTGAATCTTACTGTAGAAATCTTTTCCTCAGAACCCGGGATAGGGTTTCAGGAACATTATATTATCAACAAGGGTGAGATCAAAGTAGATGAATGTCCTGATTACTCGGAAATCTGGTATGACAGTTCTGACTGGGAAGGAAATACAGAAAAAGCAAAGTTTGCTGCCTTCTGTAAGGAATATGGATTAAAGAACGTATCGCTTAAAGATTTAGAAGACGGATGCACGTATAAAGTGGGAGGCCTTCCGAATTATGGGGAATGGTCAATTTAGGAGGTAAAATCATGATCGTATGGATTTTTAAGGAAGAATGGATTAATCACAGAGACAGCGGTAGTAACATAAAGATATATGCTAGTAAAGAGAAAGCACAGGAAGCTTTTGAAGCTGCTGCACAAGAATGTCTCAGTGAATATACCGCAGAACAAATGGAATCAGAGTATTCCGTCGAAAAGAACGAGAGATTCTTTGAGCTTTTCAAAGAAGATAATTATTTCGAGGATCACTATAGTGTATTTATAGAAAGTTATCCAGTCATAGAATAGGAGGAAAGTAAAATGAAAACAACAATTGCGTTCCAGGTACAGAGCAGCTACGACAGAGAACCTGTTATAGTAGTATTTGATGGAGAAATCAAAGAGGAAACAGTAAAAGAGATTGATAAAAAACTGCAGGACTATACTATTCAGTACGCTGAAGAGCATGACGATGATTGCATAGACTTTGATGATCGTGATGCTATTGAAAATATTCTGAATAGTATGGGTTTGTCGTTCAGGTTTTTTGTCGCTGACTACACTATAACATACTGAGGAGGAAAGATTTATGGATACAAATAGAATTTTGAAGAATATCAAGTCTTATCCAGTAGTAGAAAATGCTTCCGGATATTATTACGAAGACATGACAGGATCACATTATCTTAGTGAGATCAATTATTCAGGGATTCTGAGTTTCCTGATTCGACAGGTTGGACAAAAGGTGAAAAACTACAACTCCGATCTGTTTATTGATTGGTTGTTGATCGTGGATAAACTAAAAAATCTTCCTGACGAAGAAGAAACCCAATATGACTTTTGGTTTGGGCTTCGTGATCAGGGAATAGATCATAAAGCATTTATTCAGGCAAGGCCGGAGTCTACATACTTAGCTCTTTATGTCTTGATCATCAGTGTTAACAGAGATAAAGACTATGAGGATGTCGAACTCAAAATATACGATTGCAGCAAAGATTTAGATAATGCACGAATCTGCATATATCAGATCAATCGTGAACGTGATAAGAATCGTGTAATGTTCTGTGGATTTGCTGAGAAAGAAAAGTTGACAGGAGAAACGGAAGTTGATCCTCAAATATACGATCTTGTTTATACAGGAGAGGTCTGTTGCCGGAATCTTGAGGATATTTTTGAGATCTTTAACAAAGAGCAACCATTGGATTATAAAGCAAGGTCGCTGTCTGTTTCGGATGTAATAGAAATTGTCGATAGCAAAAACATTGAAAAAGGTTTCTATTTCTGCGATACATTCGGGTATAAGAAGATAGATTTTTAGGAGGAGCAGTTATGGTAATCGATAGTAAAAAGATTAAGAGTATGTTTAAGAACCAGCCATACGAAGTATCAGTAAAAAATATATCCGTAAATGGTGTAAAACGAGGATGCAGCGGTTTCCTTACTAATACTGCAACCGGTAAGATTTGTTATATAACAACTGAGCCTGCATGTGATGGTGGTCTGTTTGGAAATCCTGACAAAGCAGTAATGATGAGAACAGCAAAAACACTCAAGGATTATACCGGTGGATATAACCGCTGGCTTCCAATCTCAGATATAGTAGAAATGGCAAATAGATTAACGGCATAACATTTTAAAGCGGATTTCTTGTTACGAGAGATCCGCTTTTTCCTTTACCGTCAAGCATACTAATAGTAGATTTTGTCGATTTACAGGAGCGTCGATAGGGTAAATAAAACGAAAGGAGATCTTTTCTACTATAAGTCAAGCTTCTGAATAATTATAAAGGAGATAATACTATGGAAATTAAACGCTCAGATAATAATGGACTCACAATCGAATTCTCGGGTTATACACTTATGTTTACCTGGAATGAAATCGAAATAATGTCTGCTGAACGAGATAAATGGTATGGTTTGCAGGACGTTATGGACTATATTACAAACGAGGCAGGATTTTACGAGGTAGGCTTATCGGAAGCTTTTCCTGCAGTAATCAATGACAAAGCATTCATAGACGAAGTCCTTGCTTTGTATCTCAAATACAGGCACGAAGCCGAGAGCGATAACGATTATGCTCGTGGATGGAGATATTGTCTGGAGGATGCTTTGAAAGAAGTCGGAGAAAAGCATCTGGTATACAGAACATGGATAAAAGCTTATATGTGAGGAGGATAACAATGGACAGACTTAGAAAAAAAGTAATCGGCAAAAGGGTTTTCGGATCAAAGGTCGAAGTAACTGATCCCTGTTATAGCAGGGATGTCTGGTGCAAGATGGATGATGTGGAGATAGTTCCCGGAGAATATACCTGTGTGGTCTGGATGCACAAAGACAGTTATGAGTACAATGGCAAATCATACGATGATACTCGTGTAGGGAATATTGGTATATATCTCGGAGGTGTTATTCCAAAACAGAAATCCATGGTAGAGATAGGCACAATCGGTGTTGATGCCGGTGTTGCCGGATTCTTTGAGAACAAGCCTGACTATACTGAAGAAGAATGGGATAAGCTATGTTCGAAGATACGAAAAGGTTGTGCATGGATCTTTGCTGAAGGATTTTTCAGTGAATCCGGATTCGGTGACGGTGGATATCCTGTCTATGCGTTCAAGTCTCCTGACAGCGGCAAAATAACATCTTTGGAAATTCGTTTTATTTAATTTTGGGGCACTCGATATTGATTCGGGTGCCTTTTTTGCATTTCGTCAAGCATAATAATAGTAGCCTATATTAATGATCTTATCGGAGATTACTAAATAGACTAATAAATATAAGGAGGTAAAATGCTATGAGTCCGATTATTTGTAGTAGAATTGAGAGTTCAGGAATATCGCTCAATGATGTTGTTACAACAAAATTTGAAGTGATTCCCGAAAACGAAGAGAGATATTCTGCTATCTTTTTCCCTGCTGATACCAATATGGATATTCAGAGAGTAATGAAGGTTGCAGAAGCTCTGCTCAAGAATACTGAGTACAAAAAGACAGTTATAAAACTGTATGTGGAACTCAGAGGAGTAAAGACACCATATAGCATACCATTCGCTGTTGTTGCTTAAGGAGGAAAAATAATGATTAATAATGTTCAAAGCATTCGGAAAAAGTATCCACCCGGCACAAAGGTCGAGCTTATAGAAATGACAGGAGAACCACAGATGCTTTCCGGACTCAAAGGAGAAGTTCGTTTCGTTGACGATATTGGGCAGATCCATTGCGCTTGGGAAAACGGAAGTTCGCTTGCTCTTGTTCCGGAAGAAGATCGTTTCAGAGTAGTAGGTGGAAAAGTAACATGATATCCTACGCTAACAGGGGTATGGATCTTGAAGGACTGATAAACGAAGTCAATGAGCTGTACTATAAAAGGCATCTGGCTTTAGTACAAAAGATCTCAACCCCTTGGAAGGTGATCCGTAAGGGAAAGCAGATTGTTTCTGCCTTTCCTGAAGCGGAGAGTACTCTCGACTATCGTGGAACTGTCAGAGGAGGTCTGCCGATAAGTTTTGACGCAAAAGAAGCAGATAACGATAAAGGGTTGCCGCTGTCCTACATAAAATCACATCAAATAAGCTACATGGAATTTGCACTTGAGATGGGGGAGAAGACCTTTATTATCTGTTATCTGAAACCACTGAAGAAGATATTTTATATCGATGGACCATTAGTGGTCAAAAAATACAAAGAGTGGGAATCTCACAAAGGGCAGAGAGGATACAATATAATTCTTGTTTCTGAAATGCAGGAGATAAAACCAATTGTATGTAATCCATGCCCATACATTAATTATATTCGGAGGTAAGTATGTATTACTATTATAGCTTTTCTTTTAAATACCTTGAGAACAACATCCGTGCTTTTCTTGACCATCGTGCCGGGGTCTGTAACAAAGCGGGTATCTGGATCGACCGTAGAAAGGTTAAGAACAGAAAGGGTTTCTATAAGCCGTTTCTCGCGAGAAAAAGCGGCAAGGGTATGATAAGAAAGCACAGAGCTGCATAATACATAAAGGCTGCTTGACAATCAGGCAGCCTTATAATAAATGGAGGTATTAAAATGATTTGGGATCTTACAGTATCAGATGGTTATACGATTACGCACCACTACTTCAAAAAAGCGGAAAGTGCTCTAAAGAAAATGGCAAAAATGTATATCGATCTAAAAGATCAGTACTTTGATCTTACCAGAAGAACAACGGATGATTTCAGCGAGGACGAAAAATACTGGTATGATTGTTCATCTCTGTCTGAATACTCGGCAATTGTTTTTCTGCAATGGAGAAGAAGTACATGTTATGGACATCACAGTGATAGATCCAAGTAGGATAACATTTGAGGAGGAATAAATATGGAATTTGCAAACCCGATTCTTCAAACTGTTCTTGAAGACGATTCTTCTCCAACTGGAGGTATAAGTTTTGCCGGAGAAACTCTCGAAGATTTTATAAAAGAGGATGAAAAACTTCTCTACTCATACATGAAAGTCTCAGAGCTTAACAAATATCTGATTGAGTGCGGCATTAAACCAATAAAACACAGCTATAAATGTGGAGGATGCTGCCGCTGTGAACCACGTGACCGTAAGGACGAAACAGGCTGCCATTGTACAATGCAAGATTATCAGAAGGATATAGATCCGGAAGAAGAAGCCTGTTTTTGGTATTGGGACAGAAACGGACAGGAGAAAATTGACCGTGCTGAAGCCGAAAAGGACGAAGAAGAAAGACAGAAAAGATGGGAAGAGAATAAAGATAATCCTCCTGTTAAGCTTCCGATAGTCTTTGACGGGTATGGTAGAATTCCGATGTGTCCGACTTGCGGTGATATGCCGTATAGTACAGAGCAGTGCTATTGGTGTGGTCAGCGGTTTCTTCAGGACGAAGATATTGAGGAATATAATACTATATCAGAAAAAACAATAACATGTCCGTTTTGCGGTAAGCAAACAATGGTAGGCACGAGATCAAAATATAACAATCATTTTCACGGCAAATGCACAAACTGTGGTGCCATGATGATGGAGTGAGAGGAGAAATAATAATGGAGATAAGAGAACTTAAAAATAATGAGGACCTGTATATATATAAAAACAGTATGCAGATATCTCAGCAGACAGGACTTATCGGTCATCTTCGCGGTGACTTCGGAAACAATGGAAATGAGTTCTGGACGACCTGGTGGGATTTCAGAAAAGACAGAAAAACAGAGGAATTTAAGTCGGAACTGGATGCAGTAATCAATATACTCAGGAAAGATGATAATATTCTGTTTAATCTGGATTCCATGAAAGCATTTTGTCGTGACAAGAGACTGAGAATTAATCCCTACGGTGACAACAGAAGTTACGGCATCAGAGTAGATACAGAAATGTATGCTTATCTGATCAAACTTACACCGTACCCTGATGACTATAATTTCTACTGTTACTGTTATATTAAGGATTATCTTGACAGTCACATTGAAAAGGCATCAGGAGGGATAAGATTCATTGATAGCTGTTATAATGATAAGTTTATCCGTTCTGATGGCAGTAAGATAAAGCTTATTTACAGCGACGGCAGAGAACAGGAAAAAATATGCAGATATATAGATTCGTGCCATGTTGAGGTTGGCAGTGAATTGTATCATATCTGCGAATTCGCAGAAAGAACAGAAAGAGCCGGAATAACTATTGTTCCAATCAGTGAGGAGGAAGAGTTATGAGTTTATATCGTGGTAAAGCAAAAATGGGTGGAGACTGGATCGAAGGGTCTCTTATAGAAAGGTATAACAAATATACTGCAATAGACACTTATCAGAATGATCTTATCGGATACAATATGGTTCAGGTACTTCCCGAAACAGTAGGCATGTGCATCGACGAAACCGACAAGAACAATAAAAAGGTCTTTTTCGGTGATATTATAAAAATACCACTTGACAGCACCCAAAATGAGCTTGCAGTAATTAAATATGGGTATCATGGACTTCAGCCTTTCGGACCGAAAACAGTACTTGGATTTTATGTTGACTGGGTCAATAAGGAATGGAGCTTTCGACAGGATATTGGCTATTGGTTCCGTAATTATTCTATAGAGGTTGTTGGGAATATAATCGATAACCCTGAAATGCTGGAAGGTGAAAAATGATGGATGTTCTTTACAAAGGGAAAACACTTGAGGGGTTGTGGATAGAAGGTGTAGCCTTTCCACACGATAACAACGGTGAAGTTACAATGTTCTATCAGCACCCGATGGATGGAAGTCTTGAAGGGAAAGAGGTCATTCCCGAATCTGTCGGACAGTATTTTGGGATGCAGGATAGAAATAAAACAAAAATCTTTACCGGAGATATCGCAATAGGTCCTTGTAATGCCAAAGTGTTTTTCTATTATGATAAAGCTAAATTTCAGTACAAGGTCAAGAGCATGGATTCTAATAAGAGCTTTGAGCTCCGTTCTGATCTTGGACAGATGTTTGAGGTAGTAGGAAACATATTTGATGAGGAGGATAAAGATGGGACTCGATAATAATGTATGGCAGGCTTTTGCGGGTTGTCTCGACATAGCAAACGAACCAAACGGAAGAAACCTGACAAATATTCCTTGCCGCACCTGCGGGAATAATGTTACAGTAGCATATCACGAAAATAAATTGTACTCAGTACATTGCAGTAACTGCAAATGGGTACATCTTTTGAGAGCAAAGAAGCCTGACGAAGCAGCTGAAAAAGCTGTACAATGACATGGAGGTGTTATTTTGAAAGAACTTTGGCTGGTATTCACAGACATAAATACTGGAAAAGAGCTTTGTGCATATACACTTCGCGGAACTTTCACCGGAGAAATGCAGGCAACAAAAGAGGCCTTGGCTTTAGAAAATCATATTTCCATTGATGAGATAGAGGTCAAGGCAAAAATTCGTTAGTCTATTTAAAAGGTCTGATCAGCAATGGTCAGACCTTTAATATTAGAAATATCTTTTTAAAAACTGTGCATTTCTACAAATTGGTAAGAAAGTATCATAAATAGGCAAATAAAGTATAAAAAGACTTGATTTTTACAAAATGATGCTGTATAATGTAGTCAATAGGTAAGTAAGTAATAATATTTATACTCTAAATAGCAAGAGTTTGTAACTCAGTTGGAAGAGTACCTGACTTTTAATCAGGGTGTCGAGGGTTCGAATCCCTCCAGACTCACTGGCTTTCGGAGGAAAGCAACAAGTTGATGGTATTCTAAAACGCGGGAATATCATCAACATCTGCAAGTATGATGTAACGGCAGCATATCAACTTCCCAAGCTGATTGAGCGGGTTCGAATCCCGTTGCTTGCTTCCTGTACTATAATACAGATTATAACCTCTTCATATTAATATGACAAATCGGAACAGACGGTTGGCACTCCGGACAGACGGAGATAAAGGTGTGGTAGGAGGGGGAAACATGGAAACTGATAATAAAAAATTGATGTCTATAAGTGAGGTCGCAAAATACCTCGGAATCAGCAGATACGGAGTCATACAATTAATCAAAACAAATGTCGTTAAGGCAGTGGATATAGGGAAAAAGAAATATATTGTTGCCAGCTCATTAAAAGGATTCATGGAAGAATCGCAAAAAGACAATTAATAGAATGGGCTATGGTGTAATGGCAGCACAACAGACTTTGACTCTGTCCGTATAGGTTCGAATCCTGTTAGCCCAGCCAAGTACAAGGATAAACACACTCTCTTTTTTTGGCAAAGCGGAAAGACGCTTGACATCTCGGACAGACGGAAATATGCAGATGTCGTATATCGGTTAATACTCCAGCCTTCCAAGCTGATAAGGTGGGTTCGACTCCCATCATCTGCTTTTACAAGTATTATTTTGTTGCGCTCCTTAGTGATGTTGGCAAATCGGAACAGACGGTTGACTTGCTGGACAGACAGCATTATTTCGGGGTATAGCGCAGTTGGCAGCGCACCTGTTTTGGGAACAGGATGTCGGGGGTTCGAGTCCCTCTGCTCCGATTATTTGCGGATGTGATGAAATTGGCAAACATGCTGGACTTAGAATTCAGTGCTAAATGCTTGCAGGTTCGAATCCTGTCATCCGCATAAAATTTTTGTTGTGAGGTGATAATTATGCTTGTAGTTAACAAAAACATTTTTTTAATTAGAATTAATCAGTTTTAAGCAGCTGCCGGCAGGTGATGTGGAGGGATCGTATGTTTGTTAATTGGTATCGAGGGCATAGACCCTAAATAATATTCTTTTTTTTGTTTACTGGTGTGGTGAAATAGGCAAACACAGCAGACTTAAAATCTGCCGAGAATAATCTCTTGTGGGTTCGAGTCCCATCACCAGTATTCGTATATATCTAAACATATTGAGTCTGTCAGCAGTATGTTCTGGATATATACATCAGCTCACGTAGGAACATTTTTTTGTTCATATGTCTTCCGGTTGCTGTTGAGCCGTTGTGTTATGTTCCGGCATGAATATGACACACTCCTGAATATATCGACAGCTGAACCCGAAAAGATGGGGGTGCTATCCTGACAGAGATAGCAGAACAGTGAGGACGGAGGTACTGTTCATATGATTTAGAGAGATAGCCAAGAGGTTGAAGGCAGCGGTTAGGAAGACCGTTAATGTATCGCTGAATACAACACGTAGGTTCGAATCCTACTCTCTCTACTATATTGCAGAAAACAAACGAGGTTTGCACGATATATTAGAATAAGTGCTTGATCTGCGATATGAGGACACCGGGTGTCCCGCAGGTACGAAACGGGTTCGAGTCCCGATACCGACGAGTTCGACTCTCGCTGGTGCAAGGTGCCAAACCTGCAACACATGGGGATCCACGGACGGTAATGAGGGTTCAAGTCCCTCGCTCTGAGGAGTCATGGTAGTAAAACGGGTTCGAGTTCCGTAATCCCCATATATTGCTGAAGATAGAATACAGATAACAACAACTATCTTCAGCTCTATGATCCAGTATAGCTCAGAAGGTAGAGCAAGCGGCTGTTAACCGCTGTGTCGTTGGTTCGAGCCCAACTGTTGGAGTGCCGACTTATCAATGTCGTAAAACTTGAGAAGTGTAGCATATTTGAAGGCTTATGGAAGTGTAAATGTTTGGGGTATCTATAGGTACCACATGGAAGTAAGTAAAATGTGAATCCAAAGCAGTCACCCCTCAGCACATAGGGGCATTATTAAAAGGCTGCAAAGGCCGAAATTTAGTGCTGTAATGAGTAAGTCGAGACACCGTGAGGATGTCTGTGTTACTTAAATTAATTCAATATAACAGGAATGTAGGCTTAGAAGCAGCCATCATCTAAAGAGTACAGGACTTCCTCAGGTGCAAAATGCAGGAATAGGCTACATAAATAATGTCCTATAAGCTGTGATGTGCCGAGGGTAATAAGTAAGCCGTTTTAGCGTAGCAGCACACCTGTTATATACATTGGTCCGGTAGTTCAGCTGGTTAGAACGCTAGCCTGTCACGCTAGAGGTCACGGGTTCGATACCCGTTCGGATCGTTCATACAGATAGAACAAGCGTGGTTTATGCGAATTTTTGAAAGAGGAAACAGCCTATGGTTTTGTGCATCGGTGTTCCAGCGGTGGGATAGTTGCCTGCAAAGCAATTTGTTGTTGGTTCGACTCCAACCCGATGCTTTCTAAGGAGAAAAGTATGGAGAATATAATGGATTTGATCGTACAAGCACAGAAGAAATATCCGGAATGGAGAATGGGACAAACGCTTTCAAACGCTGCAAAAGCTGGTGGATGGAAAGAATTTGATATTTTCTTTTGTCCAGACGAAAAGATAGTTGACGGTTTGAAAAAAATACTGGAAACGTGAATCTTCGGGAGTCGTACATGGGCAGTAGTAGTGGGTACGACAAGCTGCTATTGATAATGGCAAGGGCAGTACGGAGAAAACCGTGCATGGTATACTGACGAGTATATCGGCAAAAAACATTGCGGTATTAATATTACGAGTTTCGATTGAGTTAGCCGATCATACTATATTTAGAATGCATACTAAGAAATAGTATTTTTTTGTAATGTTAATGCCGTTATTCGGTACCATAG
>JBGVAQ010000514.1:0-1387 GCA_045224775.1 Acutalibacteraceae bacterium
TGACCAACTCATGCCATTATGCTTTTGTCTTTGAGCAACGACAAGATCGTTTGCTTTTTCAACACGATTACTGGAATTTCTCAAACCCAATTCTGCTCTCAGAGCATAGGGCGGAATATGATTACGGTGCTTTTCAATATATCGGTATAAATCGTCAATACGATTGGCAGGACGCAATATGGCTGCATCGAGACTTTGTAAATAAGCTAATGCTTCATTGACATTTCCCGCCCACAAAATACAGAGCAGTTTCTTCAGGATGACATTGCGTTGTTCTTTTCCTTTTACGGACATACTCAAATATTCCTGACAACGTTTTTTCAAATGATACCAGTCCAGAATGATTGTATACGAATGAAACGAGAACAATTCTGCTATATTGGCAAAAATATCTCTTGCACCATCGGTAAAGAATACGAGTGTCTTGTATGCGAGCAAATTCTGTTGAAGCAGGTAAGACAACACGTACAAGAAAACCTTTTTCATTCCTATACCGGTGACAGTATAAGAACGATGATGTGTTTCAATATGTGCTACTGTATTCCAGACATATACGCCATTCTTTTCAGTTTCTTCTGAACGATGTTCCTTTTGATGTTTTACACCAATATCGTCAAGAGATATATAAACAGTTTCCTGAGAATCTTCTATCGGCAATCGTTCGGACTTTATTTGTTCGTCCGGCGAATGCCTTTCCGTATTGATTTTCTCTATTGCACTTTTCACTGCCTTGTCCGTATAAGGCTTTGCACCCAGTGTCAACTCTGCTGCGGGTACACCGACAGGCTTTCCACTTTCAGTATCAAAGCCATGTGCTTTGAGTATATCATTCGATTTACAATCAATATAATTCTCGATCTGCTTTCCACTTCTTTCGCAAAAGTCCCGATAAGTTCGGAACTTAATACTGCTTTCGGCGTTTCGATGTAAAAGACGATTGAGCAAATCAAGCCCCTTGCGGTAACTCATGCCGGAACCAATGACCATAGATATTTCTTGTTGGCAAAGAGTCGCTATTCGCTCCTTAGGCTGATGACTTGGAACAAGTTCAGAGCCGTTTTCTACACAGATCCGACCGAGTTCTCCCTCTATTTCAATGTTATGGCTTGCATTTCCTGTCTTTTAAAAAAGCTGCTTCTTCCAAATAGTCTTTTGTTATTTCCGAAGCTATTTGATTTCTTGCCTCTATCACCGGTCTTTCGTATTGATCAAATACTTTTAAAAACTTTGAGGGACAATTAAAATCCGTCAAATCAGGTACCTTTGTTTCTACTGACACAGGAGTTTTTAAAGTATTTCCATTATCATCTATTATTTCTGCGGTAAATCTAACTTTCATTTTTCTTGCCACCTTTTTATAATATATTGATTTTATATTACTACTTTT
>JBGVAQ010000515.1:0-4282 GCA_045224775.1 Acutalibacteraceae bacterium
TATATACTGCCCGATAAATGTTGTATCAGGATAATTAAAAAATATACGGAGGTTTAAAAATTGGCTGCAAAAAATTCTGGAACAAAAACCGGCTCAAAACCAAAATCACAAAATGTTACCAAAAAAAGACCTGCTGCCAAAAAAAACACCGGCAGTAAACTACCTGCTTCAAAAACTGCTTCTAAAGCTGTTTCTAAATCTACTGCAAAAAACATCCAAAAACGTCAATATAAAAAAACTGCACCTAAGAAAAAACAGTCGTCTCAAAGAAATTATGCCTATATTGACGCAGAATCATATATTAAAAGAAGACGTTTCATAAAAGGTATCATGCTTATCGGAGCATCTGTTATATTCACGCTGCTTTTCTTTTTACCGGGTGAAAAAGTATGGTTGGCTCTGCATCAGGGCTACTGGGGACTTTTCGGATATCTGGGATTTACCGTTCCGCTTATAAATATATACTGCGCAGTACAGCTTATGCAGGAAAAAAGTACATATCGCTTCCCGCTTAAAGTATTTTTCTTCTGTATCACAGTAATTCTTTTTGCTTCAACTTCATATGCCTTCCATTCTTCAGGAATGAAAATGGACGACTACAGTACTGAACTTATAAATGCTTTCCGAAATGCCGCACAAGGTGAAGGAACCGGCTTTATAGGTGGTCTTCTGGGAATACCTTTTGCAAAAGCTCTCGGCTCACTCGCCGGAGGTCTTGTGCTTCTGGTTCTATTTCTGTTCTGTGGGTTTATCTCTTTTGAAGCTCTTTTTATGAACATTATAGAAAAACTCAAAGAACCTGTAAACGAAAAAATAAGCGACCATAAAGAAATACGCAAGCGTATACGTGAAGAGGAAAATAAAATAAAATCCGAGCAGAAAAAGAAAATGCGTGAGGAATATGTTGACAAAAAAGTCAAGCAGCATATGGATGCAAAAAAGAAAAAACAAAAAGATAAATCAGAACAGGAAAAATCTCAGTATAAACGTGTAAACCGTACTCCATTCTATCAGCCGGATAACGATGATGAAGAAAATTATGATAATTACGGCGATAAATACACTGTGAACTATAAGCCTAAAAAAGAAGAACCTTCCAAAGTAAAGGAACAGCCAAAACCATTTGACGAACCTGTAAATAACATTTCTGTTCCTCCGAAAACATCAAAAAATAACAAGCGTGATAAATTGCAGAATATGGATTATATCAGCGGAGAAACAGAAATACTTGCTGACAATATAGATATTTCCGCACTGCTCAAAAAAGGTGACAGAAGTATGTATATTCCCGATAATGAGCCGCAGTATCAGGAACAAGACTCTTTTCAGCTTGTCGATGATGTTTATAGCTCTACTTCGAAAAAGCAAAATACTAAACGCAAACAAAAATCTCAGAAACCCGAAAACACTTCAAAATCTCAGAACAGCCGTCAGGTGACTTCAAACATCAAGGGCAATAAAAACGATATCAGCACTGATATTATTGAGGGTACATACCTCAAACCGCCGTTCACACTCCTTGAGCCTCAGCCTGAGGTTGAAGAAGATGATATAGCCTATGAGCTTAATACAAGTGCGGCAACTCTTGTCGATACTCTCAGAAGCTTTGGCGTTCAGACAACTATAATAAATATAAGTCGTGGCCCGTCCGTAACAAGATATGAATTACAGCCTGCATCCGGCGTAAAGATAAGTAAAATAACAAATCTTGCAGATGATATTGCTATGAACCTTGCTGCAACCGGAGTAAGAATCGAAGCTCCTATACCAGGTAAAAATGCTGTAGGAATTGAAGTTCCGAACAAAAATATCAGCATCGTTAAAATGCGAGAGCTTATCGAATCAAAAGAATTTCAGAATGCTAAAAGCAAGCTGACAGTTACTCTTGGTATGGACATAACTGGTCATATAACACTTGCAGATCTTGCAAGAATGCCGCATCTGCTTATTGCTGGCTCTACCGGTTCAGGTAAATCCGTATGTATAAATTCAATGCTTGTCAGCCTTTTATACAAAGCTAATCCCGATGAAGTAAAATTAATCCTCATAGATCCGAAGGTCGTTGAACTTGGAGTATATAACGGCATACCGCACCTTTTAGTCCCCGTTGTAACAGATCCCCGAAAAGCCGCCGGCGCTCTTAACTGGGCTGTAAATGAGATGCTCGAAAGATACAAGACGTTTGCTGAATACAACGTAAGAGATATGTACGGATACAACCGTCTTGTCGATAAAACGAACGCCGAATATGACGAACTCGAAACAGAGATCGAAGATGATGAACGTTCATTTGAAGAAGATGCTATGCTGGCTCAGGCTCAGAATGAAATAGGCCTTAACAGCGAAATAAATTACGAACCGCCTCAGCGACTTAAAAAGATGTGTCAGATAGTTATTGTCATTGATGAGCTTGCAGATCTTATGATGGCTGCTCCTAAAGAGGTCGAGGAATCTATCTGCCGTCTTGCACAAATGGCGAGAGCTGCCGGTATGCACCTCGTTATCGCTACTCAGCGTCCTTCTGTAGATGTCATTACAGGTCTGATAAAAGCCAATGTACCAAGCCGTATTGCTTTTGCCGTTAAATCACAGATAGATTCAAGAACTATCCTCGATATCGGCGGTGCCGAAAAGCTTCTCGGCCGTGGTGATATGCTCTACTCCCCTATCGGCACAACAAAGCCTGTACGTGTTCAGGGTTGTTTTGTTGAAGACTATGAGATAGAAAATATCATAAAATTCATCAAGAAAAACAAGGCTGTTGAGTATGATGACAGTGTAATCAACGAAATAGAAAATAATTCTATTCCCGATAATACTCAGTCCGGAGCAGATACCGACTCAAACATTGATCCTGTTATGGAACAGGCTATAAAATGTGTCGTTGAAGCCGGTCAGGCTTCTACCTCACTTCTTCAAAGACGTTTAAGGCTCGGCTATGCCCGTGCCGGACGACTTATAGACGAAATGGAACAAATGGGTATCGTAGGTCCTCACGAAGGCTCCAAACCAAGACAAGTACTTATGACTTATCAGCAATGGCTGGAAAGAAGCATGTCATCTGAATAAATTTGGAATGTGGAAAGTTGAATTGATGCTCACTTAATAACCAATTATTAATTGTCACTAAAGTCAGGCACTCCGCCGGCTTTATAAATATTCTGGAGGTAATAAAAATGAAAAGAGAAGGTCAAATTAAAGTTGATTCGGAAAATCTGTTTCCGATAATCAAAAAATGGCTCTATTCCGACAAGGATATTTTCCTCAGAGAAATAGTTGCCAACAGCTGTGATGCTATCAAAAAGTATCAGAGTCTTTGCCTTATGGGTAAAGCCGAAGATGATGGTATCAAACCAAGAATAGATATCATCCTCGACAAAGAAAACAAAACTCTTACAGTCAAGGATAACGGTATCGGCATGACTGAAGATGAGGTTGAAAAATATATCGCTCAGATAGCTTTTTCAGGTGCTCAGGAATTTCTTGAAAAATACAAGGATCAGTCCGATGCCGAAACAGGTATAATCGGTCATTTCGGTCTTGGCTTCTATTCAGCTTATATGGTATCAGAGCTTGTTGAAATAGAAACCCTTTCATATGAAAAAGATGCCAAGCCTGTACACTGGACAAGCAGCGGCAGCCATACATATGAGATAAGTGACGGTACAAGAACAGAAAAAGGTACAAGCGTCATTATGCACATTTCCGATGACGGAAAAGAATTTCTTGATGAATTCAAGCTCAGAGGTATTCTCAGAAAATACTGCCATTTTATGCCTTATGAGATATTCTTCACCTGTGTAAAACCCGAAAGCACAGATGACAAAAAAGATAAAAATGAAGAACCAAAAGAGGAAAAGCCGATAAACAACATCTCCCCTCTCTGGCTCAAAGCTCCCAAGGACTGCACTACAGAAGAATATGAGGATTTCTACAGAGAAACATTTACAGATATGAATCTGCCGCTGTTCTGGATACATCTCAATGTTGACTATCCTTTCAGACTTAAAGGTATTCTCTATTTCCCGAAGCAGACAGACAAGCTTCAGGTTATGCCCGGAGAAATAAAGCTCTATGCAAATCAGGTATATATAGCCGATAATATCAAGGAAGTAGTTCCTGAATTTCTCATGCTTTTAAAGGGGGTTATCGACTGTCCCGATCTGCCGCTCAATGTTTCACGTTCGTTCCTGCAGAATGACAGCGAAGTTGCAAAAATATCAAAGCACATAACTAAAAAAGTCGCTGACAAGCTCACTTCTGTATTCAACAATGAACGTAA
>JBGVAQ010000516.1:0-6471 GCA_045224775.1 Acutalibacteraceae bacterium
TTCTTGAAGTCGAATGTAAGGGTTTCATACTTTACATTGTCTATCATTACAGTTATGAACTTCTGATCGTTGACTGCGCCGTTGGGGTCAAGGTCTATTGCAAGCCTCATTCCCTCGCCGGGTATACCCTTTGCTTCCTTGATAACTGTATTCTTTCCGTCAGGCTCATTAAGAAGTACCTTTACGGATATCTCTGCATATTCCTCGCTGGGAAGATCCTTTCCGAGATCATATACAAGGTTCTTGACGATCTTGCTTCCGTCACTTACCTGTATAGTGATAAGCGAGCCTTTTGTAAGTCTGTTGCCTGCAAGCGGATCCGTGCCTATTACCTTGCCTGCCTCTACAGCACTTGCAACATTTGCCCTCTTTGTTGTAAATCCGAGTGCTTCAAGGTTCTGCTTTGCACTGTCAAAGCTGCTGCCTACAACATTAGGTACTTCTTCCTGCTCAGGTGCAGGACCTGCGCTGACGATAAGAGTTATGTGTGTTCTTATTTCCTGCTCTGTGCCCTCCTGCGGTGAACATTCGATAACATAGCCCTTTGCAACTTCTGTACTGTAAACTCTCTGTACGTCCTGTACATCGCATACAAGGTTCTTTGCCTTTATCTTGTCTATTGCCTCCTGTTCAAGATAATTCTTGACTTTCGGCACATCTGTTTTTGTTTCCTCACTGTTTATTACAAGCTTGATAACTGCATTTTCCTTGATCTTCTTTGAGTCAGCCTCAGGAGTCTGTGAAAGTACCGTATTTTCGGGCTTGTTGGCATCAAAGTCAGGAACTATCTCAAACTGGAACTTATAACTCTTGTTTCCTCTTACCTCGTCTATTGTCATACCGACAAAGTTCGGTACGGAAACATCGGCGATCTCATTTCTTTTCTGTGCATTCCTGAAAAGAAGTACACCGAAAACTACTATAGCCGTAATAACAAGGAGTGCAACAAGTATTGTTATCCATTTTACAACTGTCTTTGAGCGTGATGCAACGCCTTCATAATCGCTGACGTTGTAATCGTCCTCATATACAGGTTCCGGCATAGTGTTCTGTACATTATTTATCGACTCGACATACTTCGTGGGTGTTTCATCGACAAAATAGTTATAATTGAATCTTACAGCCGGATCATTTCTGAATATCTCGATAGCCTCGAGCATTTCTGCTGCTGATGCATAACGCTGCTTGGGTTCTTTTCTCATTGCCCTGAGAGTTATTTCCTCAAGACCTGCCGGTATATCCTTGTTTATCTCACGGAGCGGCTTGGGATCAGTCTGAAGCTGCATTATAGCAACTGATACGGCATTGTCAGCTTCAAACGGAAGCTTGCCTGTAAGCATCTCATAGAGCATTACACCTACGGAATATATATCTGCTGTTCCGTCCGTAACTCCGCCTCTTGCCTGTTCGGGTGCTATATAGTGTACCGAACCGATAGCCTTATCGGTCATTGTACGGGTATCCTTATTGGAGAAACGTGCGATACCGAAATCAGTTACCTTTATCGTACCGTCCTGAAGAAGCATTATGTTCTGCGGCTTTACATCACGGTGAACGATACCTTTGCCGTGTGCATGCTGGAGAGCCTGAAGTATCTGTACTGTAAAGTGTACTGCCTCTTTCCACGGTATAGCCTTCTGCTGACCGATGTATTCTTTGAGAGTGATACCGTCAATGTATTCCATTACGATATACTGTATTCTGTCGCCGAAGCTTACGTCATATACCTTTACGATATTGGGATGAGAAAGTACGGCGATAGCCTTTGATTCATTTTTGAATCGTCTTATGAATTCATCATTTCCGAGGAATTCATCTTTAAGTATCTTGATGGCAACAGTCTTATCGTCGATATTGTCATAAGCCTTATAGACCATTGCCATACCGCCTACGCCGATAAGCTCCTGTATTTCATATCTGCCGTCAAGTCTTTTTCCGGTGTATTTATCCATATAAAAACTCCTTTCAGGATTTTCAGCATACTATGACTGCGACTGTTATATTATCACTGCCGCCGTGTGCCTTAGCTGCTTCTATCAATTTATTAACAAGCTCATTTCCTCCGCTGCTTCTTACAAGCTTACACAGTGACTCGTCAGAAAAATATCCCGACAAGCCGTCTGTACAGATTATGAGCTGTTCTCCCGGCCAGAAATCCTCCGTATTATAATCTGTCGCAAGGTCGGGATGTATTCCCAAAGCCCTTGTGATTATATTCCGGTTAGGATGGTTCATTGCCTGCTCCTCCGTGAGCTGACCAGCATTTACAAGCTCCTGAACAATGGAATGATCAGTCGTTATGCGTCTGAGATTACCGTTTTCAAAGAGATATGCACGGCTGTCACCTGCATGTACTATATGGAGCTTGTTTTCCAATGCTATAGCACATACTACAGTCGTTCCCATTCCGTGTAATGACGGATCATCGCATGATGCTTCATACACACGCCTGTTTCCCTCTTTTACGGCTTTCTCCATAAGTTCCCTGATCTGTATGGAGGTCATATCTGATCTGTATTTCTCCGTCAGTATTCCCGATATCGTCTCGGCTGCAAGACTGCTTGCTGTACAGCCTCCGTTTGCTCCGCCCATTCCGTCACAAACGACTGCCCATGCAGCATCATCAGAAAAGTTTCCCGTCTTGCAGTAATCCTGATTTGAATTACGCATAAGACCTATATCACTTCCGGAATATACCCTCATTCTTCTCGAGCCTCCTCTTTCTTCGTATCCGCTGCCGCTCTTCTGAGCTGACCGCATGATGCGTTGATATCACTTCCCAGAGTTCTTCTCACTGTAGCGGTGATCCCCGCCTTTTCAAGAATTGAGATAAAGCCCTGTATTCTGTCCTTCCTGCTTTTCTGATAGCCTGTACCGCCCACCTCATTTACAGGTATAAGATTAACGTGGGCAAGCATTCCTTTAAGTCTTGATGCAAGCTCATTTGCACAGCCTGCACTGTCATTGACACCGTCTATCATAGCATATTCAAAGGAAATACGTCTGCCTGTCCTGCTTATGTAGTAACGGCAGGCTTTAAGAAGTTCGTCTATACCGTATTTCCTGTTTATAGGCATTGTACGGCTCCTTATCTGGTCATTTGGTGCGTGGAGAGATACTGACAATGTAAGCTGCATCTGCATATCGGCAAGCTCATATATCCTCGGAACTATGCCGCATGTTGAAAGCGATATGTGGCGCATACCTATGTTCATACCTTTTTCACTGCTGACAAGTTTCAGAAATCTGACCACGTTATCAAAATTATCAAGCGGTTCGCCCATTCCCATAAGAACAATATTTGATATCCTTATCCCTGCATCCTCCTGTTCAGCCTGAAGCTGAGCTATCATTTCGGAGGGTGTAAGGTTTCTTGAAAAGCCTCCCTGACCGGTAGCGCAAAACGTACATCCCATCTTGCAGCCCACCTGAGTTGAGATACAGCTTGTATATCCGTGGTGATAATGCATGAGCACAGACTCAACATTTTCACCGTCAGAAAAGGAAAGCAGATATTTCCTTGTATCATCATAAGACGAAATTAATTTTTTTTCAATAGTTGCAGAAAATATATAGTAATTTCCGACAAGTTTTTCTCTTGTTTTTTTGGAAATATTAGTCATTTCATCAAAGGATTTTACACCCTTATGCAGCCATTGATATATCTGTGATGCTCTGTAAGACGGCTCACCCATAAGTGCAAGCTCCTCTTTCAGCTCATCCTCATACATTGATTTTATATCCTTCGGCATTCTCCTTCACTTCCTTTTAAACAAGCTTATAAAAAACCCGTCAGTATTATTTATGTTCGGGAACAGTGTAAGCTCGTTTTCACGCTCATCCGTTCCTCTTTTTATATTATCGGGCAAGTCAAGCTTTAGCGGGATAAAGCTGTCATGCTCCGAAAGAAATCTTCTTGCGTTAAGGTTATTTTCTTCGGGGTTCAGCGTACATGTAGAATATACAAGCAATCCGCCGCTCTTTACATATTCTGCCGCCCTGCATAATATCTTATACTGTATATCCGGCAAAGCGTCAAGACCAAGATCTGTTTTATATCTGAGTTCGGGCTTACGCCTTATTATTCCCAATCCTGAACACGGAACATCACAAAGCACTCTGTCAGCCTTTATATCAAGCTCCAGTTCCGATGCATCGGCTTCCATAGTTGATATTATATCAACAGAAAGCCTTTTTGCACCGCTTTCGACAAGTCTTAATCTTGAAGAATATATATCACACGATATTATCTTTCCCTTATTTTTCATAAGCTGGGCAAGCGTGAAGCTTTTTCCGCCCGGTGCTGAACATACATCAAGAAGTATATCATTTTCCTCCGGTGCAAGCATTTTACAGCAAAGCTGTGAGGCTTCATCCTGAACATGAAAATATCCCTGTTCATACTGTTCAAGCTTTTCAATAGCTCCCGTATTGCTGAGTATAAGGCAGTCATCAAGCTTATCCGAATATTCAGCCGATACTCCCGACTTTTCAAGTGACGCTTTAAGCTCCTGTGCATTTGTTTTAAGAGTGTTAACTCTTATACAAAGCGGCGGTCTGCCGTCAAGAGAATCAAGTATTCCCAAAGTATTTTCATCACCGTAGCTTTTCCGCCACAGTTTTATTATTTCCTCCGGACACGAATATTTTACGGAATAATATTTATTTTTGCCTTTCTTAGAATCGGGCAGTCTTGGCTCACTGTTTTTTGAAGCGGCTCTCAGTACACCGTTTACAAATCCTGCCGCATTATTCAGTCCGTTGCTTTTACAAAGCTTTACAGATTCATTTACAGCCGCCGAAACAGGTACGCTCTCCATAAAAAACAACTGGTACATACCCATTCTCAATATAACAGCCGCCCTTGTATCTATTTTTGAAAGCGGTCTGTCGGAATTGACGGCTATATTATAATCAAGCAGGAGTTTTTTCTCTATGACACCATAGAAAAGTCCCGATGCAAAGCTTTTGTCACGCTGTGAAAGACTGCTCTCCGAAAGTATGCTGTCAAGTGTGATGTTTGAATAGGACGCATTCTCCTCAACACGAACAAGTGCAGAAAATGCCGACTGTCTTGCAGAATTTACCATACGCACTCACCCGTATTTAAGAAAATTTAAGTTCCTTTGCACTCACATTATGCAGTCCGTTCAAAAATGCCTGTGCAGACATTTTTTTCTTTCCCTCCGGCTGCAATTCCGTTATCTCCACAGCACCGCTTCCGCATGCAACAACAAACGGTTCGAGTGACAATACCTGTCCCGACTCTCCGCTGCCGTCTGCGATAAGCGTTCTGTGTATCTTCATACGCTTTCCGTTAAGTACTGCGCTTGCGCTCGGCCATGAATTAAGTCCTCTTACAAGGTCATGTACCTGCTGTGCGGTCTTGCTAAAATCTATTACGGACATTTCCTTTGTCAGCATTGAGGCATAACATGATTTATTATCATCCTGCTTTTCACGCACAAGTGTACCGTTTTCGGCTTCATGTACGGTCTTTACTATAAGCTCCGCTCCCATGACGGAAAGTCTGTCGTGAAGTTCGCCTGCCGTTTCATTCTCGCCTATTTCAGTTTCGGCTTTGAGCAGCATATCGCCTGTATCAAGTCCGACATCCATATACATTGTTGTGACACCTGTTTTTTTCTTTCCGTCAAGTACTGCCCACTGTATCGGCGCAGCACCTCTGTATTCGGGAAGAAGTGATGCATGGACGTTTATACAGCCAAACGGCGGAAGCTCTATTATATCCTTAGGAAGTATTTTTCCGTATGCCACGACAACTATCATATCAGGCTTTATTTCTCTGAGTATCTCATAAGCCGTGCCGTCCTTCATTTTTTCAGGCTGATATACCTTTATGCCGTGATTTTCCGCACAGACCTTTACAGGCGGCGGAGTCATTGTATATCCTCTGCCCTTAGGCTTATCAGGCTGAGTAAAGACTGCCGCTATCTCACAGCCGTCATTTATAAGTGCCTCAAGACAAGGCACTGCAAAATCGGGCGTACCCATAAAAACTATCTTCATTGCATTTTTCCTTTGCCTTTATCTTTATTTCTTCTTTACATTGACAGGCTCTATTTTTCTTATAACATGCTCCTTGAAAAGTATGCCGTCAAGATGGTCATTTTCATGGCATATAGCCTTTGCAAGAAGTCCCTCGGCATTTACAGTGAACTGGTCGCCGTATCTGTTCTGTGCAACGGCTGTAACATACATAGGACGCTTTGTTATGCCGAACTCTCCGGGACATGAAAGACAGCCCTCACTGCCCTCCTGTACACCGCTGGTTTTTGTTATCTTCGGATTGACAAATTCCATTCTGCCGTCACCGATATCTATAACGAAAACTCTCCTTAGTATTCCTACCTGCGGACCTGCAAGACCTACACCCTCGCCGTTATCCATTGTTTCATACATATCTTCAATGAGAGTTGCAAGCTTCTCATCAAACTTTTCTACGGGACG
>JBGVAQ010000517.1:0-3004 GCA_045224775.1 Acutalibacteraceae bacterium
GTTACTGCCGATGAGGCATTAGAAGCCGCAATACAATTTTTTCACAACAGAAAAATACCTACCTGTATTGGTTGGGCTGAAAACTAAAATAGGATGTATTGATCTTTTTCTAACAGATCGTAAAAACATATACACTATTCATCTGTATCTTTACAATGTTGAAGGAAGTTTCAGCTTTGATATATGCAACGGATTCTATTCGGGGTTGACCATAGATGACCTTGCAGATTCAGGTTATGAGAACAATCATAGATTTCGTATTACTTCTTCTGAACAGGATATTGAATTTGAAATATATTGCGAAAAAATCAAGGCTGAATTAGTTTGATGAATTCGGGTAAGCGGAGGGGTAAGGTTAATTCAGATGATTATTAATACTTTTATATATACTACCGATGAACAAACAGCAATCGACAAGACAAAGGAAATACTTTCATTGCTTGAGATCAAGGATATTGTTTCCATATCGTCAGAACCCTATTGGAAGTATTCTGATATGACGGTTACGCTTACAGAAACGATCAGTAACATTTATCCTGACAAGGATGTTTTGAAACGCATTGCAGATATCTGGTGGGGATGGGAAAGTGGTGATTATATCGGAACTTCTGATACAACAACAGATAATACAATGCGTGTTTCTGATGTTGCGATGGTTGATCTCTCAATAAGCAAACCGGATAATTATCGGAATAATTCGGATGGGGAATCCGGATTTATAGAGTGGTATACTGCGGATGATTTGCCTTCTCCTTCTGATACAGAAGGTGTTCTTTCGCTTATCAAAGCTCTTGGAAATGATGTTTACTACTTTGTACGCAAAGAGCTTGATACAGAAACAGCGATTTCGGATTTATATCTTCCGGAAAAACTTATATATATAAGTGATAATCCCCAATCTTACAGAAACCTTGTTATTGAAAAATGGTCAGAATACGGTCGCAGCTATGAATGGTATATGGTAAATGATGCTGCACTTATAAAAGAATACATAGCAGCTAACGCTAAAAGCTTCAATATATTAATTCTCAGAAAAGACAGTGTTGATTTTTTATATTATATCAGTGCATGGGATAATATTATCGCCATAAGGGATTATGCAGGAAACTTTGAGGATAAGCGTAATGCAGTAAAACAATAAGAAGGAGAATTATACATTATGAGGCCAAAGGATTATAAACCAAGAAAAGCAAAGGCCGGAGAGGTGTATGCCTGTTATATCAGGAAACTGAAAAAATATTGCCTGTACCAGATTCTGAGTGTGGACAGAAGCTTTATCAGCTATGCAGGAATAGATTACCTGTCAGAAAAACTCCCAAATGCTGAGGAGGTAAAGGGACTACCGATATATCGACGCAACGAATATGTTCATCGCAATAGTCCGGAAAAATCAATTATACAAAATAATCCTGTTCCTCATAACTATGTTTATATATGTACAATGGAACTGATAACCGAGCCACCCTATGGTGTGTATTCAGGTGTTTGGCCACGGGGTGACGAATACATCACAAGAGAGCGTTGGAGAGCCTTCGGAAAAGCCGGAGAGGATTATCGCAGAAATCTTTCGAGGGGAGATATTGTTGTTCTTCGAAGTACCGAATGCAGAAAATATACCGATCATCTGGATGACAGACTGTATCAGCTGTTTGATGAAAATGACCCGTTCGATCAGTTTACAAACATCTATCGTGCGGATGTTACGGGCTATTCGGATAAGCTGATAAAAATACTTTGTCAGATGCCCCTTTTGACAAAGCTTCACTTAAAATCTCCCGGGCATTCCATCATTGATTTCAGCAAAACACATCTACACGATTTGACTATTGATGTAACCGGAGTTAAAAAACTTATTTTGCCGCCGAATACTGACAATGTAAAAATTCACGGAGAGATAAGCGAGGATTTCACGATTGATGACAGCTATTGCGGTCAGGATGCAGATGTTTTTTCAATAACGATGTCTGACACCAATCTCACAAGATATGGTATGAAAAAAATAAAAATAGACAAATTAAGAATCAGCAATATTTCGGAGCTGGATCTGAAAAAAGTAACTGCTGATTTTCCGGAAATATTCTCATTGGATCTTGATGGTAAACCGGGTAATGTAAAAAATTTCAAAGCACTGGGCAGTTTGAATAAACTCGAAAAGATCTACTGCCATGATGTATTCGGTTTTACTGCTGAGGATGCGGCGGTTTTGAATGATCTGCCTTGCTTGTACGAAATAGATTTTGACAGTGTACCAAAGGAAGCAGGACAGTATGTAAAAAAAGAGTGGAAGGGCAGGCTGGATTATTTGTCTGTCCGTTGTCTTAGGGATGATGGGTGGCTGAATGATAATCTGAATAATCCGCTGAGGCATTGGGACGGAAGTGAATTTGTGCCTGCTGCTGCATATAAAAAGGCTGTAAAGTGCTATAAGGATACAAAGAAAAAGCTTCTTTCAGCCGACAGCAAAGAACAGGTTGAGGAAATCGTCAGGCAATATACATTATGCTTTAACGAACTGAATGCGGAATATAACATGTTTATAGAAACAGAAGAACGGGACGACATTTTTGAAGCCTTGGAGCAGCTGATAAATGAGTGTATCAATCAGGAAAGTGTAGGCATTAGCGTTCATGAGGCAGGGGAGATAATGGATAATATCAGAATTGATTGGTAGTGAGAGGACAACTATATGGTGGATTTTGAAAAGTATATCAGTCAAAATGAAGATATTGAATTCGTAGTACATACACAAAATAAACAAGAATCAGAAGCTCTGATAGAAGCGTTAGAAAGACTTGAATTTGAATATTCAGTTCCTATCTGGACAATCCGTGAACTATACGAAAGCTTTGCCAAAGATGATGGATATGACATGTGCTGGAGAATAAGCCGTGAAAGAGGTGTTTCTTACAATCCGTCTGTTGAACATTGGAAACTATTTGTTCATGATATTGTCGAAGTACAAAATGACGAAATTGTATTTCACGAAGGATACTGTTCCAAGGAA
>JBGVAQ010000518.1:0-3049 GCA_045224775.1 Acutalibacteraceae bacterium
AAAATATTGGATTGCTAAATAAGATAGTAAACAGTAATCTGCTAAAAAATAAAAAGTCTATCATGAATATCGGCAGTCTGCGGATAGACGGCGCTGAAGGTGTTGAGTTCGTAAGTTCAACAGACCAGATATCATTATTGCCCAATATTGAGCTGTTTATAACTCACGGTGACTCAACAGCATATATGAGAGCCTGTATTTCGGAAAATTCCAGATATGCGTTCCGCAGCAGGAGGAGCAAAGAATGAACTCTATAATTGTTGGCAAGAAAAAATCAGGGGCATATATTAAAAGCCTTGACAAGCTTGATGCATGTATAACGGAAGCCTATAAAAAAAGACACGGAAAAAATATACAAAAATATAAAAGGATCATCAGATCCTATGACGGAACAAAAACAGCCTTTGAAATTATTGACGTGCTTGCAAACGGTGTGCGTAAAACCAAAAACGATGAACTATGGAGGAATTGATATGTCGGATAATAGTGAACCAAAAGTGAAAGGCAAAAATCAAAATATGAGCCGTGATAAAGTCATTGTAAGAACAAGCATTATTGGTATTCTTGCAAATATATTTCTTGCGGCATTCAAAGCATTTGTGGGACTGACCTCTAATTCCATAGCTATCGTTATGGACGCTGTAAATAATCTCTCTGATGCCGCCAGTTCAGTAATAACCATTGTCGGAACCAAGTTGGCAGGAAAAGCACCGGACAAAAAACATCCATTCGGTTACGGCAGAATAGAATATCTGAGTGCTATGGTTATTTCACTTATAGTGCTGTATGCAGGAGTCACCGCTTTCGTGGAGTCTGTAAAAAAGATTATTACACCTGATACTCCGGATTATAGTGCAGCCGCACTTATCATCGTAGGGGTTGCAGTCGTTGTGAAGATTATTCTGGGCAGATACGTCAAGCATATCGGAAAAAAAGTAAACTCCGACTCCCTGATTAATTCCGGAGAGGACGCTACACTGGATTCTGTGATATCCGCATCTACACTGGCAGCAGCAGGAATATACCTCATATTCCATATTTCTCTGGAGGCGTGGCTTGGCGCAGTTATCGCAGCAGTAATTGTTAAATCGGGCATTGAAATGATCAGGGATACCCTATCAAAAATACTGGGCGAACGTGCAGACTCTGAGCTTGCAAAGGACATAAAGGACACAGTAACCGCTTTCCCTGAGGTCATAGGTGCATATGATCTTGTTCTGCACAATTACGGACCGGATTCTTTTAACGGTTCCATTCATATTGAGGTGCCGGATACCTTATCAGTTGACGCTCTTGACTGTCTTAACCGCAGAATCATGCTTGAGGTACTTCAAAAGCATAATGTTATTCTTACTGCTGTGGGAGTTTATTCATTCAACACAAAGGATCCCGATTCCATTGCGGCAAAGGAACGCATTATGCACATAATAAAGGAAGAACCGCACATACTGCAGATGCACGGATTTTATCTTGATAAAGAAAAGAAATCTATCCGCTTTGATATCGTCATAAGCTTTGATGCCAAAGACCGAAGTGCTCTCTATCATAGAATAATTGAAAAAGTACAGAATGAATATCCGGACTATTCCCTGCAAATCGCAATGGATACGGATTTCACTGAGGACATTTAAAAAAGAACACTCCACCGTTTTCTCATTTTGGGTACGGTGGAGTGTTTGTATATAATAAGAGTGAAATTTCAATAAAAATAAAGGAGCATTATGCCTTGCTGAATTTCTCCTTGCCCTGCCTGCATCTCGGACATTTACAGTCTTCAGGCAGTTCCTCAAACGCTTACATTATATCGAGAAATTCTTTTCTTTTGGTCTTTTTCTTTCTGTTACTGTATTCAAAATCGCTGAATGTCATCTGGCTCATTTTGCTCGCTCCTATGCTTTTAGTTTGTATCTTTATTATAGCATATCTGGAGCTTACTATAAGTCATTATTCTAATATAGAATTATATTTTGATTAAATCAGTGGTTCCTTAGTATTTGGTTTTGCTGATTTTGTGTGCTATGCACTTTGTAATATATCTATCGCCTTGCTATTTTATTGCGGATATGTTCAAGTCTGTTAAGTGCTTCATAAAGTGTATCGTTTTTCTTTGCAAAATGCAGGCGTATAAGGTTATTGACATCTTCACGGAAAAAGCTCGAACCGGGTACTGCTCCAACTCCGACATCCCTTGCAAGCACCTCGCAAAATTCAAGATCGCTTTTATAACCAAATTCCGAAATATCAAGAAGTATGTAATATGCTCCTTGCGGTATAGTATGGGAAATACCTATATCATCAAGACCTTTCAGCAACAGATCACGCTTTTCGGTATATTTCGCCTGAAGCTCTTTATAGTAATCATCACCGAAACGCAAACCTGTAACAGCTGCTTCCTGCAAAGGTGCTGCCGCTCCTACTGTAAGAAAATCATGTACTTTCTTTGCAACCTCGATAATACCTTTTGGTGCAATTATATATCCAAGCCTCCAGCCTGTTATTGAATATGTCTTTGACAGCGAAGAACACGAGATAGTCCTTTCCCACATTTCCGGCAATGATGCAAAATATGTATGCTTATACGGCTCATAGACTATATGTTCATAGACTTCATCAGTTATGACAAAGGTATCGTATTTCTCTGCAAGACCTGCAATTATTTTTAGTTCGTCATAGGTGAATACCTTTCCGCAGGGATTTGACGGATTACAAAGTATAAGTGCTTTCGGATTCTGTCTGAATGCCGCTTCAAGCTCGTCAGTATTAAAATTAAACTCAGGCGGATAAAGCGGTACATATATCGGTTCCGCTCCGGAAAGTATTGTATCTGCTCCGTAGTTTTCATAAAAAGGCGAAAATACTATGACCTTATCTCCGGGATTAGTTACCGTCATCATTGCAGCCATCATTGCTTCTGTACTGCCGCAGGTAACGACTATCTCACCATTTGGATCTATGCTTCTGCCCATAAGCCTTGACTGCTTTTCAGCAAGTGCCTCACGGAAATTCTGTGCACCCCATGTTATAGAATACTGGTGGAAGTCCTCTTTTG
>JBGVAQ010000519.1:0-2603 GCA_045224775.1 Acutalibacteraceae bacterium
TACCTTTACGCATATCGTATATTCACCGGTATGCTTTGGAGTTATATTAACGGACGTATTAGCAGAGAAGCTTTGTGCCTTCGTCCATTTTGTTTGGGTCGAATTCTTATACCACACCTCATACTCCTTTGTACCTGCACCACCGGTAGAAGCACAAGTAACGGTGATACTGTTTCCTATCGTGATTTCAGTTACATCATTTTCAATGTAGGATTCATTAACGAGTTTCAGAGCTGTTTCTGCTGCTGTGAGCTTTGCAAGAGTGTCAGCTTCGATAAGCATCTTCTGCGCATCGGTAAGTGCTTCATAAGCAGTTCTTGCGGCTTCAATAGCGGCTTTGTCGTCAACTGTAACATCATTTGCTGTGGGAAGTGAATTGATCATCTCAACAACCGCTGCCACTTGCTTATCTGTGCTGTTGAAGATTGCCGTGTATTCCACGTCCGCAGTTGCTGCAACTACCTTGGGAGACCAGCCTGCGAATGTATAGGTGTACTGTGCGTCTGCATCCTTTGTGGGAGTTTCGCCGTCATAGTTTTTCCAAGTAACTGTGTAGCCAAGAGCAGGAATGATCCATGATCCTTCAGCAATCTCGGTATAGGTATTATTGTTCCTGACATAGTACTTGCCGTCAGAGCCTGAGTAATACTCTGTATTACCTGTTGATGTATAGGTTGCCTCAACCGCTGCGTGGCGTGTCACGGAAACCTTCGGGATAGTAAAGTAGTCGAGAGTATGCTCATAATAATAGTCGAGGTACTTTTCATAGTATTTACCGTCTGAGCCGCTGTAATACTCTTTATTACCCGAGTTGTTGGGAGTAGCCGCAGCTGCTGAATGGAAGGTAACACTGACCTTCGGGATAATAAAGTAATCAAGAGGATACTCCCTATAATCGTTGTCGTACTTTTTATAGTACCTGCCGTCGGAACCAAGGTAAAACGCATTGTTGCCGGGTTCGGTTGCGGTGGGTTCCTTCGCCGGAATATACGTTACGGTAACAGCAGGGATCACCCATGAGCCTTCCTCAATCTCGACGTATCTGTCGTCTTGCTTAACATAATACTTGCCATCGGAGCCTATGAAATACTCGCTGTTGCCGGTCACGCCGGGGCGGGCAGGCTGTGCGGCTACATATTCATAACGAACGTAACTGGCAGGCAGGTCGCAGCCGCCGAGTGTGATCGTATCGCCGTTTATGGACATGACGAGTACGGCATCAGCGATCTCGCCGTTCCTCTTGGCAGGGAAATAGAGTGTGCCGCTGTCATAGTCGTACAGCTCACACAATTCATTGAACGTAATGCCCAGATCGGTGAATCCGGTGCTGTCGGCGGACACTACCGTAAATACGTCATCTTCTCTTGTGCCGTATCTGCCGCCCTTGAGGACGATTGTTTTACCGTCGCAGTAAAAGAACTCGATGCCTCGGCTGATGATATCGCCGACAGCAAGCTGACTTGCCCGGATAAAATCCTCATCGTAGATGGTGCCGGACAGCTCATCGGGTTTCGGAGCAGCGGTAAAGGTCGCCGTATAGGTCGCATTGCCGTTTACGGGAATGACCTCGGGAGTCCAGCCGGAGAAGGTATAAACATAATCATCGTCTGTGGGCTTTACCGGTGCTGCGCCGTCATAGGTCGGAGTTGTGCCTGTTTCCTGTTTTACATCGGTTTCAAGAACGGTGCCGTTATAGTTTTTCCATGTTACGGTATAGGTAGCAATAACGGGAATGATCCACGAGTTTGCAGCTATCTCGGTATAAGTATCGCCGTTCTTGACGTAATACTTACCGTTGGAACCGATATAATACTCGATGTTGCCGGCTTCGGTAAAGGTTGCCTCCTTTGCCTCGACCTTGGTATAGATGCGTTCAAACTTAGGAATAACGCTTGTGTGGGTAGCTTGGTGTGTGTAACCGTTTTCAAGTGGGGTTACCAGATTGTCACCCCCTGTTATCAAAAATCATTTAACTTCGGAGGCTGTCGAGTACGCAAAGGCAAACCGCATTGTGCTTGCTTTCCTCGATATTGAGATGGTAGATGTCAGCGGGCTGGATGTGTGTCGTGAGCTGCTCGAAGTCAATCCGCATACCAACGTCGTGTATCTGACCTCCTTGACGGGAGGCGAGGACTAATGAATAATAAAAAAACGAAAATCCCGCCACTTGCGTGACAGGATTTTCGTTTTCTATGGGTACTGAAAAAGATATTTTGTTCAGATATTGTCGGACTCGAACCAAATCAATTATTATTGAATAATGCAAAGAGAAAGTTGTTCTGACGGTTTTGGCTGTTGTCTGACCGACAGTTTTTCTTTTTAGAGAATAGAGAAAAGAAAATAGTGAATAGAGAATAATACAGAAACGCCCCTCGGAGCATCACTATAAACTATTCTCTATTCACTATTCGTTATTCTCTGAGCCCCGACACTTTAGTGTCGGGGCGTTTTCTGGAAGCGAGGGGAGTCGAACCCCTGTCCAAAAAGCACTTACAACGGTTTTCTCCGAGCGCAGTCACCGTTTTGACATTCCCTCCATACAGCGTCCGATGACAAACTCAGTATTTCAGTAGTCTTTGATTCATGACGGAGACCAAGACACT
>JBGVAQ010000520.1:0-1844 GCA_045224775.1 Acutalibacteraceae bacterium
TTTTGATACTTTTTATACTGATGTTTATTTTGATATCATCTGTCAAAAATTCTCCTGAGAAATATTATCTCAGATAAAAGTTATAAACAGCAGTTTCCAAGTTTTAGAGAAATAAAAAAGTGAATTACTCTCCAAAAGGTGTAAAATGGTAAGTAACCACACCGACCGTTTGTCACCAGAAGGGAGTAATTCACATGAAAGCATTATACACCCAAACCAGTATCATAAGCAAGCTCAAAAAAGCATTTTTTGAAATATTTTCTTCCGAAAGCACTCCCACAAAGGAGCATTTGTTTGATTTGCTGATGTCTGTCCTGTGCCTGAATGGATTTTCCAGCGTCAATTACAACTTTGAGCATTTCGTTCAGTATATATCGAATCACAAACTGAAATCGTATTACTTCACGTTGAACGAAAGCAAAATAGATCTGTCTCAATGGATGAAGAACATTATCAGGATAGCATTATCCTTGATTCCAGAAAAACTTCTTGACCATTTAATGAAATTGTCACGGAAATCAATTTTGAAAAATGGAGAAAGTATGGTATAATAGGAGTTATGAAAAATAACGGAATAACAGAATACTTTGAAGAGGTAGAGATTACCAAAGAATATGATGGATATTATTACAGTATATCAGAAGCAATAACGATAGTAATACTGGGAAGTATATGCGGATTAAAGAATATCAGTCAAATACACCAGTGGGCAGAAAGCGACAGAATACAGGAATTTTTAAAGGAGAAATTCCAAATAGAGCGTATCCCCTGCTATTATTGGCTGCTGTGTCTGATGAAACTGATAAAACCGGAATCACTCAATAATTGTTTCAAGAATTGGGTGTATTCTATTATGCCCGAAAAAGCGGATAAACTGACCGTATCGCTCGATGGAAAAACAATATGTTCAACCAACCATATGGAAAGATATGAAAGTCCATTGCATATAGTGAGTGCACAGTTATGTGAAATTGGCATTACACTTGCTCAAAGGGGAGTAAACGATAAAAGCAACGAAATTCCTGCTGTGCGTGAACTGCTGAAAGAACTGAATATTGAAGGAAGCATAGTTGTTGCGGATGCGTTGAACTGTCAGAAAGAAACGGCTGAAACAGTGATAAAATGCAAGGCGGATTATTTGTTGAGTGTAAAAGGAAACCAATCCGGATTGATGGAAATGATTGAAAATTTTGTACAGGATGATAAGCTTCAAAGTACAATGGAAAAAGCAGCAAAAACAGAGAAAAATCACGGCAGATACGAAAAAAGGACAGCTTACGTTACATCAGATATTGACTGGTTATATCAAAAAGAGGAATGGAAAAATCTTTGCTGTATAGGAGCAGTTCATACAGAGTTTGAAACTAAAAAAGGAAGATCAAGCGAATGGCATTATTATATATCAAGCAGAAACCTGTCCGCACAAGAACTGCTCCATCATGCAAGAATGGAGTGGACAGTTGAAACGATGCACTGGCTTTTAGACGTTCATTTTGAAGAAGACTGGTGTCGTGTAGAAGATAAAAATATCCAGCAGAATTTGAATATTCTTCGCAAGGCAGCCATCAATCTTATCAAGCTTTTTAAATCTGATACTCAATCAAAGAAAGCCATTTCTAAAATTATGCTTGATTGTTTGCTTGAACCACGTCATATTTTAAGAATTTTGGATCATTAAATTTCTTTATTAGAAACTTGATTTCCATGCTTTTGTTTAGCTGCGGATTGCGTATCGGTGAAACCGTCAGGATACGTATGAACAATGTTGATCTTGAAAACGGCATTCTGAAACTCATCAATACCAAGGGAAACAAACATCGCCTTGTTCCGATGACAGAAAAAAT
>JBGVAQ010000521.1:0-5249 GCA_045224775.1 Acutalibacteraceae bacterium
CGTGAGCCGGAAACAGATCCGCTTAAAATGTTTAACATCAGTGCCCAAGCTGTTGACAGCGACAAGTTTATTGAAGAGTATGAAAAGCTCCCCGAACTTGCCAAGCAGATATTTATTGATGCTATGCTCAGGCTCTCTCAGGCGGCTGTTGAACAATCGGAAGATAAAATGAAAGCTGAACTTCACGCAGAGCTTGACCGTCAGTTCCAAACCGAAGGAACAGCAGAGGAAAAATCCGAAGTCTCCTGATCTGGAAGCTTCAACATCATCAAAAAGTATGGAACGGTAAGAAGTTCCCTTAATGAATGGCATAAAAAAAGCCCGACTTTCTGTCGGGTACATTGGTTAAAAGATTGGTTAAGATTGGGGAAAATCTGACAACAAAAAAGTTCCCCACCGGTATTGGAGTACCGATGGGGAACAAAGGAAAGCTATGATATACATAACCATACAACAAGTTAAGTATATCATAGCTCCGATAAAATTTCAATAAGGAGATGTGCAGAATGAGCGTTTACAAGGACAAAAACAACGGAACATGGTATGCCGAGTTCCGCTACTACGACTGGAACGGCGAACACAAACGCCACAAGAAAAGAGGCTTTGCAACTCAGCGTGAAGCCAAAGAGTATGAACGTGATTTTCTCAACAAAACCCATACCGACAAGCACCTGACTTTCAAGAACCTCTCGGAGCTGTATCTTGAGGACTGCAAGGCACGTGTCAAATCAACAACTTACAGCGGCAAAAAAACACTTTTTGACAAGCACCTTGTCCCCTACTTCGGCAAGATGCACATTGAACAGATCAAGCCTCAGACCGTCAGACGATGGCAGACAGAAATGATAAACAAGGACTTCAAGGAAACATATCTTAAAACCCTGCATAATCAGCTTTCGGCTGTTTTCAACTATGCTGTAAAATACTGCGGTCTGCCGTCAAATCCTGCACGTGAATGCGGTGCTATGGGCAGTAAGAACGCCGATACGATGCAGTTCTGGACTGTTGAGGAATTCAACACATTTGATGCCGCTGTTTCCGATAAGCTTCCGTCTCATGTGCTGTTCAATCTTCTTTTCTGGACGGGAATGCGTTCCGGTGAAGCTCTCGCCCTTACACTCAAAGACATAGATCTTGCCAACCGTAAAATACATATTGACAAATCATACACACGGCTTAACAAGCAAGATATCATAACCAAACCCAAAACAAAAAAGAGCATACGCACTATTGAGATACCGCCCTTCCTTGCCGATCTGCTCAAAAGCTATTCATCATCCGTTTACGGTCTGAAAAAATCGGACAGGATGTTTCCTTACACAAAGTATTTTCTTAACCATGAAATGAAACGAGGCTGCAAGCTCTCCGGAGTAAAGAAAATCAGAATACACGATCTCCGGCACAGTCACGCAAGCCTGCTCATACACATGGATGTACCCGTCCTTCTGATCTCCGAACGTCTCGGACATAAGAACATTGAAACGACACTGCAAACCTACGCACACCTTTATCCGTCACGTCTGAATGACACTATGCTTGAGCTGCAAAAATTACATGACAACGCAGAAAAACATTCACAAAATATTTTGTGATTATTTTTTAGCCGTCTGTTGTCGCCAATTTGTCGCCAAAACACAAAAATAAACTCCCGAAAGCCGCATAAACAGCGGATTTCGGGAGTTTTTGCCATTATTCCCACTCAATTGTTGCCGGAGGCTTGGATGTAACGTCATAAACAACACGGTTTACATTACTTACCTCATTAATTATCCTGTTGGATATCTTCTCAAGAATATCGTAAGGTATCCTTGCCCAATCGGCAGTCATAAAATCATTCGTAGTAACAGCTCTGAGAGCGATAGTATTGTCATAAGTACGTCCGTCACCCATAACACCAACACTCTTTATTCCCGTAAGAACTGCAAAATACTGATTTACACTCTGATTCAGACCGTTATTCATAAATTCCTCACGCATTATAGCATCTGCCTCTTTGAGTATATCAAGTTTTTCCTCAGTTATCTCTCCCATAATACGTATAGCCAGTCCCGGTCCCGGAAACGGCTGACGCCATACAAGAAAATCAGGTATGCCAAGTTCAATACCTGCCTGACGTACTTCATCCTTGAAAAGATCTCTGAGCGGCTCAATAATACCCTCAAAGCCTATATCCTCCGGCAGACCGCCTACATTATGATGGCTCTTTATAACTTCAGCTTCACCTGTGCCGCTTTCAACAACATCAGGATATATCGTGCCCTGACAGAGAAATTCTATCTTTCCGAGCTTCTGGGACTCCTCCTCAAATACTCTTATGAACTCCTCTCCGATTATCTTGCGCTTTTGTTCAGGATCTTCAACACCTGCAAGTTTTGAAAGAAATCTCTCCTGTGCATTTACTCTTATCAGGTTCATGTCAAACTGTTTTCTGAAAACGCTTTCAACCTGATCGCCCTCATCCTTGCGGAGAAGACCATGATCAACGAATATACATGTAAGCTGTTTGCCTACAGCCTTATGAACAAGGAGTGCGGCAACTGAAGAATCTACTCCTCCCGAAAGTGCGCAAAGTACTTTTTTCTTGCCTATCTGCTTTTTGAGCTGAGCAACAGTATTCTTTACAAATGAACTCATCTTCCATTCTGCCGTACAGCCGCAGGCATTATAAAGGAAATTTCTGAGGTACAGCATACCTTCATTTGTATGCTGTACTTCGGGATGGAACTGCAGTGCAAAGAAGTTCTTCTTTATATTCTCCATAGCCGCAACAGGGCAGTCATCTGAAATAGCAGTTATCTTAAAATCATGCGGAACCTCGGATATCTGATCCGTATGGCTCATCCAGCAGACATTTTTAGCTTTGGCAGCATGGAATATCAGGGATGAAGTATTGCATTCGATAACAGTCTTGCCGTATTCCTTTACGTCACTGCTTTTTACTTTACCGCCGAGCATATGTGCCATGAGCTGTGCGCCATAGCATATGCCGAGAACAGGTATTCCAAGTTTGAATATTTCAGGATCACATTTCGGCGCATTCTCAGCATAAGTACTGTTCGGGCCGCCTGTAAATATTATGCCTCTGTAGCCTGCTTTCTTTATCTCGTCTGCGGTTATCTTATAGGATCTCAGCTCACAGTATACGTTACATTCACGCACACGTCTTGCAATAAGCTGACTGTACTGCCCGCCGAAATCCATGATAAGAACAGACTCGTTTTTGATTTCCATACAAATCACATTTCCTTTCCGGTCATACTGACCGTACTGTTATTCAACCGTAACCGACTTTGCAAGATTACGGGGCTTATCAATGTCACAGCCCTTGAGAGATGCAACATAATATGCAAAGAGCTGAAGCGGTACTACTGCAAGTGAAGGGAGCATCATATCGCATGTTTTGGGAATAAATACAGCATTCTGTACATGGTTTTCTATTTCCTTATGATCCTCACATGCAAGGCAAAGAACATATGCACCTCTTGTACGTACTTCTTCAATATTGCTTAGTGTCTTTGCAATAAGTTCTTCGTGTGTTGCAAGTGCTATAACAAGGGTACCCTTTTCTATAAGTGATATAGTACCGTGTTTAAGCTCGCCTGCCGCATATGCCTCTGAGTGTATATATGATATCTCTTTAAGCTTCAGTGAACCTTCAAGCGAAAGTGCATAGTCTATATTTCTGCCTATAAAGAATATATCCTTTGAATTGAAAAGCTTTGATGCAAGATACTGCACTCTTTCCTCATTGTCGAGTATTGTGCGTATCTTATCGGGCAGAGCTTCAAGCTCATTTATATAATTCCTGTATTCTTCCTGATTGATAGTACCGAGTATATCACCGAAATATATTGCCATAAGATATATAACAGCAAGCTGTGTACTGTATGCCTTTGTTGTCGCAACAGCTATTTCAGGACCTGCCCATGTATATATAACATCATCTGACTCACAGGCTATTGCACTGCCTACTACGTTTACAACAGATATTACATGTGAACCACGTCTTTTGGCTTCCTTCATAGCTTCCTTTGTATCAGCAGTTTCACCTGACTGACTTATAACTATGGTAAGCGTTTTGCTGTCAACTATCGGATCACGGTATCTGAATTCTGATGCAAGGTCTGCTTCAACAGGCTTTCTCAGAACCTTTTCAAATATATACTTTGCAACGACACCTACATGATACGCAGAACCGCAGGCAAGTATATTTATCTTATTGAAGGACTTTATCTGTTCGGGCGTAAGATTTATTTCATCAAGGACTACTCTTCCGTTCTTTATTCTCGGATTTACGGTATCATGTACAGCTTTAGGCTGTTCCATTATCTCCTTGAACATAAAATGCTCATAGCCGCCCTTTTCAGCCGCATCCATATCCCACTGGATTATTTCTTCGGCTTTATTTACCTCGTCTTTATCAGTATTGATTATCCTTACGCCGTCACGTCTGAGAACAGCTATCTCGTTGTTTTCAAGACGGTATATCCTGCGTGTTTTCGCAAGTATAGCAGGAACATCCGACGCAATATAATTTTCCTTTTCTCCGAGTCCGATTATAAGCGGACTTTCCTTTCTTACTGCGATTATCTCATCAGGGTTGTCCTGACTTATAACGCCGACTGCGTATGAGCCTTCAAGCTTTGAAAGCACCTTTATTACAGTATCTATAAGGTCACCTTTATAGTAGTATTCGATAAGCTGAGCTATGACCTCCGTATCTGTTTCAGAACGGAATATCATTCCCTTAGAGGTAAGGTAATCTTTAAGCTGATGATAATTTTCTATTATACCGTTATGAACAACGGCAAAACGGCATGAATCACTGAGGTGAGGATGTGCATTTACATCTGACGGTTCACCGTGAGTTGCCCAGCGTGTATGACCTATACCGACAGTTCCCGATACATTCTTTCCGTTATCAGTAAGCTTTTTCAGTTCCTCAAGCTTGCCTTTCGACTTCTTGACGATAAGCTTTTCTCCGTCATTAAGACATATACCTGCTGAATCATAGCCCCTGTATTCAAGCTTTTCAAGACCGTTCAGAAGAAACGGAGCCGCCTGCTCATAGCCGATATATCCAACTATACCACACATGACGATACCTCCAATTATCTGTAGATGATATCCTCTCGCTTAGGACCGTTTGAGATCATAGTGAAAGGTACGCCTACTGCCTTTTCTGCAAATTCAATATATCTGCGGCAGTTTTCGGGAAGCTCCTCATAGTTTCTTATTCCTCTTATATC
>JBGVAQ010000522.1:0-3030 GCA_045224775.1 Acutalibacteraceae bacterium
CCTTTCGAGTACCTATGAAATCACAAATGTGAAGGAGGGAAGTAAAGTGCCAAGAAGAGGTAATGTTGCAAAACGTGACGTTTTGCCGGATCCGGTCTATAATTCAAAGCTCGTAACACGCCTTATCAACAACATTATGTATGATGGTAAAAAGGGTGTTGCACAGAAGATTGTTTACGGTGCTTTCAATATCGTAAATGAAAAGACAGGTAAAGAGCCGCTTGAGGTTTTCGAGCAGGCTATGGAAAAGGTAATGCCTACTCTTGAGGTAAAGGCTCGCCGTGTCGGCGGTGCTACTTACCAGGTTCCTATGGAGGTAAGACCTGAGAGAAGACAGACACTCGGACTTCGTTGGATCTCAAGATATTCAAGACTTAGATCTGAAAAGACCATGAAGGAAAGACTTGCCGGAGAAATCCTTGATGCTGTTAACGGTATCGGTGGTGCTGCCAAGAAGTGCGAGGAAACACACAGAATGGCAGAAGCAAACAAGGCATTTGCTCACTACAGATGGTAATAGCGGCATAAAAAGAAGTGCCGCCTGACAGCGTGACGGCTTAGCCGCCAAAGATAAAGGAGGATTATAAATGGGAAGGCAAGTATCACTTGAAATGACTCGTAATATCGGTATCATGGCTCATATTGATGCCGGTAAGACAACAACAACAGAACGTATTCTTTTCTATACCGGTGTAAACCATAAGATCGGTGAAACACATGACGGTGATTCAACGATGGACTGGATGGCACAGGAAAAGGAAAGAGGTATTACAATTACTTCTGCAGCTACAACTTG
The DNA here is from genome assembly GCA_045224775.1 of Acutalibacteraceae bacterium. Lineage (GTDB taxonomy): Bacteria > Bacillota > Clostridia > Oscillospirales > Acutalibacteraceae > UBA1213. The sequence goes on from JBGVAQ010000522.1 coordinate 797, forward strand.
TTTCTGGTCAGGAAGCGACGGTACCAAGGGAAAGCACAGAATAAACATCATCGACACCCCGGGTCACGTTGACTTTACAGTAGAGGTTGAGCGTTCACTCCGTGTACTTGACGGATCTGTAACAGTTCTCTGTGCTAAGGGCGGTGTTGAGCCTCAGTCTGAGACCGTTTGGAGACAGGCTGATAAATATAAGGTACCCCGTATGGTATACGTTAATAAAATGGATATCATGGGTGCTGATTTCTATAACGTAGTTCACATGATGAAGGATCGTCTGAAATGTAACGCTGTTCCGATACAGCTTCCTATAGGTTCAGAAGATACCTTCAAGGGTATAATAGATCTTATTGAAATGAACGCAGACATCTATTATGATGATCTCGGCAAGGATATGAAGGTCGAGGATATTCCTGATGATATGAAAGAGCTTGCTCAGAAATATCATGATGAACTTATCGAGCATGTATGCGAGCAGGACGAGGAACTCATGGAGAAATTCTTTGAGGGTGAAGAGCCTACAAAGGAAGAAATCAAGAGAGTTATCCGTAAGTCTACTATCGACAATACAATGGTTCCTGTAACATGCGGTACATCATACCGTAACAAGGGTGTTCAGAAGCTTCTTGACGCTATTGTTGATTATATGCCCGCTCCTACAGACGTACCTGCTATCCGTGGTATCAACCCGAATACAGAAGAAGAAGTTGAAGTTCCTTCATCTGATTCAGAGCCGTTTGCAGCTCTTGCATTCAAGATCGCTACAGACCCCTATGTTGGTAAGCTCTGCTTCTTCCGTGTTTATGCAGGAACACTCAAGGCAGGTTCTACTGTATATAACTCAACCAAGGACAACTCCGAGCGTATCGGACGTATCCTTCAGATGCATGCTAACCACAGACAGGATATCGACATTGTTTATGCAGGTGATATCGCTGCTGCTGTTGGTCTTAAAAATACAACAACAGGTGACACTCTCTGCGAAGAGGGACATCCTGTAATACTTGAATCAATGGAATTCCCGGATCCCGTTATCCGTGTTGCTATCGAGCCTAAGACTAAGGCAGGTCAGGAAAAGATGGGTATTGCTCTTGCAAAACTCGCTGAAGAAGATCCTACCTTCAAGGCTTACACAGACGAGGAAACAGGACAGACCATTATCGCAGGTATGGGTGAGCTTCACCTTGAAATTATCGTAGACAGACTTCTCCGTGAATTCAAGGTAGAGGCAAACATCGGTAAGCCTCAGGTTGCATATAAGGAAACAATCCGCAGAAATTCGGATGTTGACGAGAAGTATGCAAGACAGTCAGGTGGTAAAGGTCAGTATGGTCATGTTAAGATCAGAATGGAGCCTAACCCCGGCAAGGGCTATGAATTTGTTAACGCTGTAGTCGGCGGCGCTATCCCGAAGGAGTATATCCCTGCTGTTGATGCAGGTATTCAGGGCGCTATGCTCTCAGGTGTACTCGCAAGCTACAATGTTGTTGACGTTAAAGTAACACTTTATGATGGTTCTTATCATGAGGTCGACTCCTCAGAAATGGCATTTAAGATCGCCGCTTCAATGGCGTTCAAGTCAGGTATGAGAAAGGCTGATCCTGTAATACTTGAGCCTATCATGAAGGTAACAGTTACAGTTCCGGAGGAATACATGGGCGACGTTATCGGCGACCTCAACTCACGCCGTGGTATGATACAGGGCATGGAAGCTGTTGCAGGTGCTCAGAGAATAGTTGCTATGGTTCCGCTTTCAGAAATGTTCGGCTATGCTACAGACATGCGTTCCAAGACTCAGGGCCGTGGACAGTATGTAATGGAGCCTGACTCATATTCTGAAGTTCCGAAGAACATCGCTGATGATATCATCTCTTCAAGAAGCAAGAAGGATGATTGATTTTAAATAAATTTATCAAAAATGCTTGCATTTTGGTCTTATTATTGTTAAAATAAGACCAAGTGCAATGCTTTAAAATTTTTTAATTAGGAGGTAATTTCCAATGGCAAAGGAAAAATTTGAAAGAAATAAGCCGCACGTTAACATTGGTACTATCGGCCACGTTGACCACGGCAAGACAACACTTACTGCAGCTATCACAAAGGTTCTCAACCTTGAGGGCGACGCTGATTTCGTTGATTACGCTAACATCGATAAGGCTCCCGAAGAGAGAGAGCGTGGTATCACAATCAACACAGCTCACGTTGAGTATGAAACACCTAACCGTCACTATGCACAC
>JBGVAQ010000523.1:0-2910 GCA_045224775.1 Acutalibacteraceae bacterium
TTTCCATATCCAAAATAATCCAATCCAATGTGAGAGCCCAAATCTGTAATACACGCTGTAGGATAAAATTTATAAAAGTTCAGTTCGTCTGCTTTCTGTGCAATCGTTACAGGCAAAAACTCGCCTCTGACCCACATATCATTCAGTCTTGTTTCATAAAAATCTGTAACAGAATTAAGCTTTTTCAAAAATTCGTCAGAAACCATTTCTTCCAAAATAACTTTTGCACCATATTTTGTATCATATAAAGAGTAACAATCATATATAAGCTGCCTTCCCCAACCAGACGAACAATATCCGCATAGTGGATCATTTTCTTTACTATAAAAATTCTTTGTCGGTATATGTGTAGAATAACAGTTTACTAAATATCCCTCATAAACACTTCCTGCAATTCCACCGATATAGTTTGCATAATTTCTGAAAGTTGCTTCTGCATAATCCAACACATTACCAATATTAAAACAATCTTCTACTGTTCCCACAGAACTGACCTCCCCAACAATACCGCCTGAAGCCGTACCACCGCATGAAACCGTTCCGGAATTATAACAAGCTTTCACACAACCTTTAACCGATTCTATATAACCTGCAATTCCTCCTGCACATCCATAGTAGCCGATAACTCTGCCTTTATTTGCACATCCGTAAATCATTCCGTAATTTTGACCTGCAATACCACCAACATAATTAGTCCTATTGGAGGAACGAGTTGTACCTGTAACTTTACTCATATTGTCACAGTACATTATTGTACCGTAGTTAATTGCTGCAATTGCACCCGAATCCTGTCTAATATAAGACTGATCAATAATAAGATTTTTTACTACTCCATATGTATCGACAGTACCAAATAAACCGCCCTCTGTATAATCATCTTTTTCTTTACGATAAAGACGATAAATTGTATGTTTGCCACCATCAAACACACCTGAAAATTTCTCACCGCTGGATATACATGCTATAGGAATAAAAACTTGATTTCCTTCATCATTATTCAAGTAAATATCATTATCAAGCAAGAATGTTTTACCTTCCATATCATTGCCTCTGTTAACCAATTCGGCAAGACCCGCAAGCTGCTCAGCAGTTGTAATTTTAAAAGTATTTATATTATTTTTATACCAGCTTATATCGTATGTACCATCCCATACATTAACGGCATCTACCATTTTGGAACCCAAAGGCTCAAATGTTCCATCAAATTCCAAATCAGATATAGAGTAAAGCGTATTTTTTCCGCCAATTATCGTATACCAAATTATTTTATTTTCATCATAAATAGGCTGACATTCAGACAGTACAGCGTTAAATGCGGTTTTTGTTTTTCCTATTATTTTTCCATCTTTATCAACTTTCACATAATTTATCGAATATATTCCGCTGACAATTGTCTGCCAGAGGACTATACTTTCATTTTTGCTGATTTGTACTATTTTGGATTCTTGAGCAAGTCCGTATTCACTATATTCATTGTACTTGGTCAGCAATGTTTTTGTAATCTTTCCTGTTGACTTGTCCACTGCTCCGACAAATGCATTATCATAAAATACACCCGTTACTATATATGCATTTTCCGTAATAACCAGTCCATTCACTTCTGCATCAGTTTCATTGATTATACCGTAGGGATCATATTCGGGATTCTCTATCTCTGTATAAAAAATATTATTTATTCCGGGCATATCTCCAAGTGTGTAAAGATATCCGTCTTTATTCAATTTTATTACACTTACTCCACAACATGGATAACCATCTGACAAGTTCGCATATATTTCTGAACCGTCATTGTCCGTTTTTACGATTGATCTAAAACTGTGAGAAACATGATTAGTAGGAAATGATGCAGCACCATTATATTCATCCGCAATCGTCATATCATTTTCGTTTATTCTTAAAGTTATATTAGATTGATGATTATATCCATCCGAATCTCCCATTCTCAACCTGGCTGTATAGAAAATCAACGTGTTATTTTTTTCGGCAAACGAAGATGTTCCGCCTTCAAAAGGCTTCTTAGTATAAGTCTTATCACCATCTATGGATAAAGAGGAAATTCTGTTAAAGCTTTTATCATACTTGACTATCCTATATGTTTCTTTATCTGAACTGCTATACGACTTGCCGTAAACGATAAAGTTATACTTTTCACCGGAATAAAATCCACCAAACAAACTCAATTCATCATCTATCGTTTTTGATGATATTTTTTTCATATTCGCATTGTATATATCAATATAAATCTTATCATCTTCATGATTAACCATGTAATATTTTCCTGATTCTTTATAAAAATATGAATTTGATATAGTTCCGTATATGTCAGTGTTCATATTTGTAACATTTGTAAAATCACTGCTTACCGAGGTATCAATATTCTTACTTTCAAAATTGTCAGAAACAGATGTAACATTTCCTGTCGCACTTGCGGTAAGCGTAATTACACCATGTTCCATATTACCGCCAATCTCCTTCAATCCGCTACATGCAAGCAAACATCCTGCAAGCATAATTGCAGTTACTTTTCCTAAAAGTTTCTTTATTTTCATTTCCTTAACCTCCGGATAATTTTATCATTGCGGTCATATCCTCCTAAAAAAGAAATATGACCGCTCAATAACTACTCTCACAATTTATTAATCAGCTTAACTTCATATCTTGCGATTTTCAGTGCATCTGCAATAGTTACTTTGCCATCATAATTGACATCTGATACCGCAAGCTGTTCATCCGTCAATGTTCTGAGTTTCACCTCATAGCGTGCTATCATAAGCGAATCTGCTATCGTTGCTTTTCCGTCACCATTGGTATCACCTAAAACAGATTTTATTTTTTCAAACCTTGCCACCAAATTGATATTTTCAATAGCGTTAAAATAATATTCCAAATCTTTTGATACCAACTTGTTTT
>JBGVAQ010000524.1:0-4918 GCA_045224775.1 Acutalibacteraceae bacterium
TACGCATTTTGTGTCAGGACAGATTTCAAAACCGCTAAACGCCGCATAACACCTTGCTTCCCGGGGTTTCCCGCCCGCGGAAAATGATGTCGGGAATTGGCTTTGACCACATAACTGACCACAACAGCGGAAGATTAGCATTTCTTTCGGGGTGTAGCGCAGCTGGTAGCGCGCCTGGTTTGGGAATCCCGATAAATTCTGCTATGATGCTGAAAAGACCAACTGGATGAGCGCAACTGTTACTACCCTTGATAAGCGGGTCATTCCGTACATCACAGCAATATGCAAGCGTGACCCGTTTTCGGGCGGAGTAGTCACGGGTGGGATCGTAACCTGCCGTGATTCATCGTGGCTGCTGTCATGGACTATCAACCGTCAGCCGCAGTTCCGCAGTCAGCCTAAGGATCAGTGTCTTGTATGGGTATATGCCCTTTTCACTGACAGAAACGGTGACTATGTGAAGAAGCCGATGCGTGACTGTACAGGCAAAGAAATATGTATGGAATGGCTGTATCATCTTGGAGTACCCATTGACGAGATAGAGGATATAGCAGAGAACAGCTGCAATACCGTTCCTGTAATGATGCCCTATGTGACAGCATTCTTTATGCCCCGTCAGGCAGGCGACCGTCCCGATGTTGTGCCGAACGGTGCTGTCAATTTCGCATTTCTTGGACAGTTTGCTGAGACCAAGCGTGATACTATATTCACTACCGAATACTCTATACGCACAGGAATGGAGGCTGTCTATACTTTGCTCGGAATAGACAGAGGCGTTCCCGAGGTATGGGGCAGTACATACGATATCCGTGATCTGCTCAATGCGACTATAGCTCTGCGTGACGGAAAGCCTCTTACTGCCGATACAGGTCTGCTCGCAAATGCGGCAATAAAACCGCTGCTGAAAAAGATACACAGCACTGATATAGAAAAGCTGCTGCTTAGATATAATGTCATCGGACTTCCCGAATCGGACGAAGAAAATGTTTCGGAGAGACACATAAACAAGAAAAATTTTGTAAAAGCGGGTGCAGGAGCAGTCGCAGTCGGAACAGCTATAGCAGTTGCTAAAAAAGTTAAGAACAAAAAGAAATAAGCATAAATTGCCATAAACTTCTCCTTATTCAGATACGAGGACGCTGTCGTTTTCAGACAGTGTCCTCTATTTTTGCTATTGACAAAAAGTCATTTTTATGGTACAACGTTTGTATAATGAGGAAAGAAGGCGTATGAGTGGCGAATCTGACAAAGGAAGCAATTAAAAAATCGCTGATAAAGCTGCTGAACGAGCGTCCCATAAACAAGATAACCGTCAAGGATATCGTTGAGGACTGCGGCATAAACCGCAACAGCTTCTACTACCATTTTGATGATATACCTTCACTTCTTGAGGAAATGATAAACAGAGAGGCTGACAGGATAATTGCAGAACACTCCCGTATTGAGAGCATCGAGGAATGCCTTGAGGTCGCTTTTTCCTTTGCACTTGAAAACAAAAAGGCTGTTCTGCACATACATAATTCCCCGAACCGTGAAATATATGAGAGTTACCTGTGGAGAGTCTGTGAGCACGTTGTAAGGACTTACTTCAATACAGCATTCGCAGACCGTCCCATTGACGAAGCTGACAAGGAGATACTTATCCGATATCATAAGTGCGAGTGCTTCGGTCAGATAATCGGCTGGCTCAGCAGCGGTATGAAATACGATATCCAAGCTGACTTTCATCGTATATGTGAGCTGAGAAAAGGCTCAGTCGATTTGCTATACAAGTAAAAATTTAGTCACTTGAGCGTATCTGTCAAAAGAATTGGCAGATACGCTTTTTTGTATGTCTACGGCAAGCAGCAAATATGCTATGATGACTACAGTACCGCAGAGTGCTGTTTACAGCGGTAAACAGGGTTTGCGCTTTGCGGTGCCACCAGACACTACTTTTACGGAGGTGAAGAACATGAAAAGCGAGAAATATATCCGCACAGCAAAAACAGGCTATATAATCATATCTGCGCTGATGTGCATACTGGGCATTGTTTTTACCGCAGTCCCCGACCTATCTGCAAACCTTATAGGCAGACTTTTCGGAGTGCTGATAGTACTTTTCGGCGTGATAAAGCTCATCGGCTACTTTTCAAAAGATCTCTACCGCCTTGCATTCCAGCATGACCTGGCACTTGGGTTACTTCTGATAGTTCTCGGGGGAATAATGCTCATAGATACCAATAATGTCCTGAATATCATCTGTATCGTAGTCGGGATATACATACTGCTTGACAGTCTGCTGAAAATACAGATCGCAATAGACTCCAAGCGCTTCGGTCTGAGCAAATGGTGGCTGATAATGACTGCGGCGATAGTTACGGGTATTGTTGGACTTATGCTGATAATACGTCCTGACGAGGGAGTGAGATTTGCAACTGTTCTGCTGGGAATTTCGCTGATATTTGAGGGTATCCTCAACCTTGTAACTGCTCTGACTGCTGTGAAGATAATGCGCAGCAGTCAGAGCAGCGATGACATTATCGACATAGAAATAAACGAATAGCAATATACCGTGAGCCGAAGCACTGACGGTAAACGGTATTATATATAAATGGTGCAGTATGTTATATACACATACTGCACTTTAATTGGAGGTGCTTTATGTATTCAGAGATCAACCCATATATCGAAAAACTGACTGAACTATCAGACAACAGTAACTCTATCAGTCCCGATATGTACAAAGAGCATAAGGTTTTCCGTGGACTTCGTGACCTTAACGGAAACGGAGTAGTCACAGGTCTTACCGAAATATCTCGGATAAAGGCAAAGGAAAAAACTCCCGATGGTGATGTTCCATGTGAGGGACAGCTTTTTTATCGTGGAATCAGTGTCCGTGACATAGTAGGCGGATTCTGGAACGAGCAGCGCTTCGGCTTTGAGGAGACCGTGTATCTTCTGTTGTTCTCAAAGCTGCCCGACGCTAAAGAGCTTGGGCATTTCTGCCGTACTCTTGCTTATATGCGTACCCTGCCCGATTCGTTTACAAGAGATATGATACTGAAAGCTCCCGGCAGGGATATGATGAATATTCTGTCAAGAACAGTTCTTGCACTTTATGCCTATGACGATGAGCCCGATGATACCTCTACTGCAAATGTTCTCCGTCAGTGTCTGCACCTTATTTCGGTATTTCCCATGCTTGCGGTCTACGGCTATCAGTCATATCTGCACTATCATCTCGGGCAGGACTTGTTTATCCGCAACCCGAGACAGGAGCTTGGAACTGCGGAAAATCTTTTGCATATGCTGAGAGAAAACGGCGAATATTCAGAGCTTGAAGCCCGTATACTCGACCTTGCACTTGTTCTTCATGCGGAGCATGGCGGCGGAAATAATTCCACATTCACAACTCATGTCGTCACATCATCGGGAACTGATACATATTCCGCAATAGCTGCGGCACTCGGTTCACTGAAAGGTCCTCGTCACGGCGGTGCAAATATCAAGGTGGTGAAAATGTTCGACGATATGCAGCAGACGATCGACACAAGCGACAGGTCTGCGGTCAGGGAATATCTTACGAAACTGCTCGATAAGGAAGCCTTCGACTGTGCAGGGCTTATCTACGGAATGGGACACGCTGTTTACTCGAGATCAGACCCGAGAGCTGATATCCTTAAACAGTGTGCCAAGGCTTTAGCAGTTGAAAAGGGCAACGAGGAAGAATTTGCACTGTTTGAGTATGTGGCAGAGACAGCTCCCGAGCTTATCGCCGAGAAGCGAAAAATGTACAAGGGAGTCAGCCCGAATGTTGATTTTTACTCGGGACTGATCTACCGTATGCTTGGTCTGCCTTACGAATTGTTTACGCCTTTATTTGCCGTTTCGAGGATAACAGGCTGGAGCGCTCACCGCATCGAGGAGATACAAAACAACGGGAAAATAATACGTCCTGCGTATATAAGCGTAAAGCCTGAGAGCAAGTATATCCCTATCAACAGGAGGCAGTGACGGGGTATGAAAAAGCTCATTCTTTTGATCATACTGCTTTTTGCAGTCATGGACGTAGCTTTAATGTGGCTGTTGGTGAGAGGTGCAGATATGGAAACGACCGAACGGGCGGAGAGAAACGAAAAGGCTATTGAATTCTGGAAAAGTCACTGTGTTAATGGTAAATGTTCATGAATATATTCCTGATATTGACATTTCTGTTTGCCATCGGAGGAATGACAGGCTGGGTGATAGAGGTGTTCTACCGCAGATTTGTCTCACAGAAGCACTGGGTAAATCCCGGCTTCCTGACAGGCCCATGTCTGCCGCTTTACGGTGAGAGTCTGTGCATTTTATATCTGCTGGCACATTTGGAGGGCTATCTGTATATAGAGCCGGTCTGGTTGGAAAAACTTCTGCTGTTCATTATAATGTCCGCAGCCATAACCGCACTTGAATGCGTCGTCGGAGTAATTATGCTGGCAACTACTCATGTAAGGCTCTGGGACTACAGTGAGCTTCCGGGAAATATCCGCGGCATTATATGTCCGCTATTCACCTTTTTCTGGGGATTGCTCAGTGCAGTGTATTATTTTCTTGTCCACCCTCATATACTTGAAGCACTGGAATGGCTATCGCAGAATCTGGCTTTTTCATTTGGAATAGGCTTCTTTTACGGTATATTTGTCATCGATCTTGCATACTCAACAAAGATAATAATGAAGATACGCAATTTTGCAGAGGAGAAACAAGTCGTTGTCAGATTGGAGGAGCTCCGTGAGCAGATCAATTACAGCATAGAGCGCAGAAAGCCTAAATTTGTGCTATCAATGAAAACTGAAAGACCGTTCAGGGAGGTGCTTGAAAAATATCTCAATAAGCCATAAACATGACATTTATATTAATTAATATGTGGTCAAAAGAATTGGAGAATATAATTTGA
>JBGVAQ010000525.1:0-11813 GCA_045224775.1 Acutalibacteraceae bacterium
GCCTGCGGCTATGTCATATTTAAAGGTTATTGATTTCTGGAGTTTGTTATCCTCTATGGGAGTAGTACTTATTTCGATGGAAGATGCAGCATACTGTTTGCCGTCATTTATTTTAAGACGTACCTGTGAATCGGAAATTTTTATAGCTGAAACATGTCCGTACTGGTTTGTATCAAGCAGATCGAGAACGGGAGCCCATTCATCACCGTCATAGAACTGGCATTCGCTGAGTTCTGATGAACCGTCAACTGAGTATGTAAATTCAACAGGCACGTTTCCGCGGCTGTTTCCGATATAGCTTGAAAAATCAAGAGTTTCAATGAATGAATTTTGTTCTGCGAGTGCTGTGCTGCCGACTGATTTATCATTATATTCCGCTTCGCAATACACTGTATTGAGCAGTTTATTTGTATAGCCTTCAAGCTCTTTGATTGAAACATCATTGAACTGTACTGTATATATATGGGAATTATTTTCCTGTGTCCACTTTGCAGATGACGCAGCTTTATCTGTCAGATTTTTGAAATAATCGGAAATGCTGTCCTTTATGCTTTCGTAGGTTGAATCTGAGATAGTAAAGACTATTTTTCTGTCAAAGACATTTTTCTGATTCAATGTAGTGATCTGTATTTTTTCTATCGGGTTGCCTTCAAGACAGTTTACTGATATACGGGGAGATGATTTCTGTGTATCATTATTGAGAGAAACATTTGTCTGTGATTCGACAGTTGAAAATTTAAGTGAAGTAAAGCCCTCTTTTTCTGCACCTGCTTCTATCCATTTTATAAGGTCTGAGCTCTGGAAGCTTTCTTCGAGTTTCCAGCCGTGAGCCATTACGGTAGAAGGATTTGAAAAGCTTACTATTGTTTTTGTGCCGTGCATCTCGGTAGTTTTCTGTACATACTCATGAGCTGAGGAAAAGGCGAGCATAAAGCTGTAGCTTATTTTTCCGTTGGTGATATTTTTCGCATAGCTCATATAGTCCGGGCAGTATTTCTGTACTACCTTATCAAGATTTGTTTCACTCTCTGAGCCGGGATCAACAACACTTTCAGGAAATGTGAGGACTATTGTTCTCGAACCCGAAAAAGAACTGTCAATGGAGAGAGTTGTGCGGATATCGGCACTTTCGGCTTTTTTCGGACTGCATGAGGAAAACAATAATACCGATAAAACTATAAGTAAAAGGATAATCAACCTTTTTTTTACTGACAATATGACCACTTCCCAATAAAATCAATATAATATAATTTTACTATTTTAATTATATAAAGTAAAGAGTTTTTATCGAAAAGCAAACAATATTTTTGCATCTCACTTGCGTGAGAATGTAACAAAACGCCGTCCGTCAAAAGCAACAAAATAATTGGTGTAATTTTTTATTAATGTCGAAAACTCCGATTAATACAGCGTTTTATTTAGTTTTTTCAAAAAAAATAATTTTTTTTAGATGTTTTTTACATAAAGCTTGTTGACAAATTGTTGTCAAAGTGATATTATCTTAGTAAATTGTTGAAGTCGGATGAAAGTATTAGTGAAATATTTGAATAATAATAATTATCGTTATATAAATCGGAGGTAGATAGTAATGACTGTTATTAGAAAGCTGAAACTGAAATCAAGAGTTGCAATGGCTCTTGTGGTGATGCTGTTGTTGGGCATGATGCCGTACAACATAATTATTCAGCCGACAGAGGTCGAGGCTTACGGCGAAGATGCTGAGGGTAAGTATTACTATGCTGAGACGTGGCTGTACGATTACAAGTATGATCAGGAACTCGGGGAATATGAATATACTCGTGATAATCAGCATGCGTATCTCGATCCTTATGACAACAAATGGAGTGAAAGTGATTGTCATGCTTTATCAAAGGGCAATCGCTGGATGACAGGTCTTCAGGTTCCGTATGAGAGACTGAACAGAAAAATATCAGATTATTACAGCGGTACAAATGTGCCTGCACTTTACCTCGGTAACTTCTACGGTACGGCAGATGATATTGATAACAGAGGCAACGGTGATGGACAGACACCGTTTCAGTATACATACAAGGAAGGTCACGACAGTAATTATTCTTATGCTGATGTTTATAATAATTTCTGGGAAAGTGCCAATAATGCTCCTAAGGCACATAACGGTAATGCGGCTGTTCAGGGTCTTGTTGACAGGAAGCTTAAAGTAAATGCTGACGGCAGTACGGTTATCACGCAGGGAAACGGTAACATAGAACTTCCTCAATTCAGTGATTCCTTTATAAACAGCAACAGTGAGTACATGACAAAGTATTCTGTTGGCAACGGTTTTCCGTTTAACATTGTAAATAATGAAGATGGTACCAAAACTTATAAATTCGACTCGGCTTACGATGCATCAAGATATTACGATGGAAGCAATATGCAAGTAGGTACTCTGGATGCAAATGGTGTTGCTAACTGGCGAAGTGATAAAAAAAGTGTAACAGCCGGTGATTATGGATTTTTCCCGTTTAACAGTACTTCAATAAAGACTACCAATCTTAAAAAGAACAGCAGTAATGAGCGAGTAAATGTTAACTACGGTTTCGGTATGAAAGTTAATATTCCGTTTAACCTTAGTACAACCGGTACTATACTCAATAAATACAATCAGGATGTAGATGCATTGTTTACATTTTCAGGTGACGATGATGTATGGGTTTTCGTTGACAATGTACTTGTTCTTGATATGGGCGGCGATCATGCAAAGGTAAGTGGTTCTATCAATTTCAACAGAAATAAGAATGTAACATCAGGTAACACAGTCACAATAAATAATGCAGGTACTTATACAAGTGTAAGTGATAACAAAAAAAGAATTAGCAACGTCAGCCAATTTAATTCTACAATTCCTAATATGTTCTCACAAGCAGGCGTCAATTTTGATGCGGATAAATTTTATAATCCGGATACAGAACATGTTCTGACTGTTTATTACATGGAAAGAGGTATGTTTGAATCAAACCTCAGCATTTCCTTTAACATGGTAGCAGTACCTAATAATAACAAACTTAAGATCAAAGAGGTTACAAACTTTGACTGCGGTATAAACAGCGGACTTCTTGATCTTACAAAAAAAGCAGCGGACGGCGACGTATTTAATTATACAGTTGAGAATTCAGGAACATCTGCAGGTGATGTTATAAACAGCGGAATCCTTTCTCCTACATATGATTACTATCAGCGTTCAAATCAGAATGAAAAAGCTTTGCTGACAGGTAAGAAAATGCCAGATACATATAAGACAAGTATATTCCTTGATACTTCCAAAGCAAAAAATAGTTCCGGGAAAACGTGGGATTCAAGCGGTGCTCAGATTTGTGCTTGGGTATGGAACAACAAAAGCGATGAACACCTTGTTGTAGGTACAGAAGTCAGTGACGGTGTGTTCCGTTTTGATGATGTAAGTGATTATAAAAATATAAAGTTTTTGAGAATTAAGTCGGGGATTACGGTTACTACAGGTCAGAAAAATTGGCCGGGTGATGATAATGTATGGAACGAAACGTCGGATATTGATATGAGTGATAAGTACGGTGGTACATATACTCTTACAAGTTTTGACGGTAAGCAATCGGGTACAAATTACACAGAACCGGATTCAATTTATGAATCTAAAAACTTTGATCCTACAGCAGGTACAAAGGTAAAAGATACCAATTATATCTGGGTAGATGATATGGCAACTAAGCTTACAAAAGCTCAGGATGATGACGAAATAGACGGAATGACAGGTACTACAGATGCTGACGGTTCTTTCAGACTTATGTATGGTACTGAGGCAAATAATAAAGTCAGTACGGCAGATAAAGAATCTTCTGCTCAGTTCCTTAGACAGTTCTCGAAGGGAAGTACAATGACCGTAAATCAGGTCAATGAGCTCAGAAAAGCATATAGAACTGATGTGGAAAATATACCGGAAACTTTCTCGTATGTAAACGGAAGAACAGTATCAGAGTATTATACCACTACGGTAAATGTTGTTGATAAAGAGGGAAATGATATTATTCCCACAACTGCTCAGGCAACTTCAAACTATACATATAAAAATACGGACAGTGTCAGTGCTTCTCAGCCGGTTGATATAACCGAAACTTTTGTAAATACCCCAAGAGTCGGTGTTATTACTGTAGAGAAGAAGCTTAATCCGAGCGATAATGTACAGGATAAATTTAAATTCAAGATTACTCTTACCAAGATTTTTGGTGTTGATGGTGTGGATGTCACTGATTACAGCACAATAACTGCAAATCATGTTATTTCTTCCGTTGGTGAGTTCGAGCTTAAAGCCGGAGAAAAACTGATAATCGAGGGTATTCCTTACGGTACGGAATATAACATAGAGGAAATAGCAGATCCTGACAGTAATTATGAACTGAAAGAGTCTTCAAATACAAGAAAGTCTATTGCAGAGGGTAAGCTTGAAAATGAGCTTTCTACAGCAGCTGATAATAACTCAACTGTAACAAATACACGTCTTACAAATACACTTTCACTCAGCAAGAAACTTGCCGGAAGCTATTCACAGGCTGACGAGAACACTCAATTTACTTATAATGTAGTTCTTAAAGCTCCTGAAGGTGTTAATCTTACAGATTATGCTATAACAGGCAATCCGAGTATTACTCTTGGTCAGTACAATGACGGTAAGTATAATTTCAATGTATCTGTAAGCAGTAAGCAGGGTGTTGTTATAAGTGGTATTCCTTATGGTACAGAATATACTGTAACGGAAGTAAATGTTCCGGCAGGCTGGACTGCATCAGGTTCGCCGGCAAGCGGAACGATAGGCAAAAAGGCTGCATTAGCAGAGATAACCAATACAAAGAGTACAGGAAGTATTACTGTTACAAAGAGTACAACAGGCGCTTATGCAGATACCGACAAGCAGTTTACTGTTTCTGTAGAGTTTACAAATAATAACAGTGATATTTCGGGTATAACCGGAAAAGTCACAGGCGCAAGCGTAACTGTTGACGCTTCAAATACTGCAAACTCCGTAAAGATGAGCTTCAGCGTAAATAACGGTTCTTCCGTTAATATATCTGATATCGTTTACGGAACGTCTTACACGATCACCGAAACATCGAGTGATGAGTACACAACTACTGTAAACGAAAGCAATACAAATACCGTAAGCGGAACTATTGATGAAAACAATAAGTCATTTACAGCAGCTTTCGTGAACACGGCAAAGCCTGTACTTATAAAGATACTCAAGCAGGACGACAAGGGAAATGCTCTTTCCGGCGCACAGTTTGCAATATATGCAACTAAGGCTGATGCAGAGGCTAAAAACAACAATATTGTTGCTACAGCATCTGTAAATACTAACGGAACAGAGTTTACATTCGAGGGACTTGCACCGAATACAACTTACTGGATAGCAGAAACTGTAATTCCGAAGAATCATTTCGGTATATCAGGACCTGTCGAAGTAACAACCGGTGATCTGGGAACAACAAGAACAGAGACCGTTAAAAACCCTGTAATGATTACGATGCCTTCAACAGGCGGAAAACCATTTGTTATCAATTTTGCTGCTACAGGTCTGTTTATAATGATGCTTGCAGCCGGTGCAATGCTCATATACAAAAAAAGACTTAACAAGCAGCCAATTAAAATTGACGAGAAAGGGAGGTATAAAAAATAACTCCCTGATGAGTTAGTAACTAAATATGGCAGTCAGATAGTCGTGCGGATCGGCTGCCATATTTAACACCGATCCGCACGGCAAAAAATATTTATTTTGGAGGTAAACTCAAATGAAAAAAATGTTAAAGAAAACAGGCGTAGCAATACTTACAATGGCAATGCTCCTTTCAATGGGCGCTATGACAGCTATCACAGCAAGCGCAGCAGGCGAGAGCATCACCGTTTCCGAGTCAACAGGTCTTAAAGCCGGCGATGCAGTATGCGTATATAAGGTTGCTACAAAGACAGATTCAGGTTGGGAGTGGGAAACTCCTTATAAAAAAGTAACGGGGATATCTTGGGCTCAGATAGGTACCTTTGCGGATTATTCCGATAAGGCAATGAAGCTTGCAGTAATGCTCGCAAATGTCGAAAATGACACTTTTGTAAAGGGGGTAGTAGGTACTCCCATTTCTGTATCCGGTGCAGGCTATTATCTTGTAAAAGCAGCTCCCCAAGATGCAGGTTTTGTAGCTCAGCCTATGCTTATCGAAATAAAGGACGGCGAAACTCCTACAATAAGCCATATAAAGACTTCTCAGATCAGTCTTACAAAGGTAATAACCAAAGTTAATGATTCAGCTGACAAGGTAGCAACAGGCGGTAAATCGGCAGAGGCTGCTGCAGGTGAAACTATCCACTACAGAATAGTCGCTGAGATACCTTCTTATTCTCCCGATGCAACAGCTATACAGGATTTCGTTCTTACAGATAAGAGCGATGCTACACTTACAAGTACAGAAGCTAATACTTTTAAGGTTGTTATCGGTACGGCTGCTGATACTGCTGTAGATGCTGCCGGTGTTATAGATGCTTCTGCTGTTTTAGATCGTAAAGACGGTCAGAACTTTACTGTAACACTTCCCGGTATGGATCCTGATACAACAGATTATGCTTATGACGTACAGGATAACGGCGGCAAGTATCTTATCGTAGAATTTGATGCAGTACTCGGTGATGATCCTACAATTTCACAGGGCAAGGGTGCAGGCACAACTGTTGATGATGCAAAACGTGCAGACGCTAACAAGAACGATGTAACACTTACATACGGCAACAACTATTCAACAGGCGGCGGCAGCGATACAGACGGTGACGGCGATGTAGATAAAGATGACGAACAGCCCGAACTCAAGGATTTCGCAGACGTTTACACATCATTGCTCAAGATCAATAAGACACTTAACGGAACAGCAGCAAAAGCAGGCGATGCAGGATTTGCACTTTACGCAGATAAAGGCTGCACAAAAGTTGTACGTGATGAAGTAAAGACAGATGCTAATGGTATAGTAGCATTCAAAGGCCTTGCATCAGGTACATATTACCTCGAGGAAACAACAACACCCGATGGCTACAAAACAGCAGCAGTTGCTACAGTAGTACTTGATGTTGATGCTACAAAGTCGGTTTATGTTGCTCCTTCAGGCTTTACAGCAATAAATGACGGCGGCTTTGAAACAACAATAGACAACCCGTCTCTTGAGAAGCTTCCTGCAACAGGCGGAATCGGCACATACCTCTTCACAATCGGCGGTGCATCTATCGTTGTTCTCGCAGGCGTTCTCTTTGTAATCTACATGAAGAAGAGAGAGACAGAGGAATAATTCATTCTGACATCCATTTTTCATTAATTACCCATAAAATGAAGATCTGCTCCCGTATGATCGGGAGCAGGTTTTCCAAAGTATCCGGTCACTGAGCGGGTACTTCGGAAAACTGATGAAAGGATTTTTTGATTGAATATGACAGGGCATAAACGCCTGTTTATACTTATATTGATAGGCGTTTTATATTTTTCGGGTGTGGCAATGGTGCTTTATCCGATGATAGGAAATATATATTCTCTTTACCATTCCCGTGCGGATATAAATGAGTATCAGCAGACAGTCAATAACCTGACTGATGAAGAAATACAGAAGATGCTTGAAAGTGCAAGGAAGTATAACGAGCTTCTTGCAAAAGGAAATGTTGACAAGACTCTTTCAAGATCACTTAACAGCAAAAGCGATATAATGTGCTATGTCGAGATACCTTCTCTTAATATATATCTTCCCGTATTTTACGGAACAAATGAAGATGTTCTCCTGAGAGGCTGCGGCTGGCTTGAAAATACTTCTCTCCCCATAGGCGGAACGGACAGCCACTGCGTTATTTCCGGACATACCGGTCTGCCGAATGCGGAAATGTTTACAAAGCTTGACCAGATGGCAGAGGGCGATATGTTCTACATACGAGTACTTGATACGGTGCTTGCATATCGTGTTGATAATATAGAATCTGTCAATCCTGACAGAGTTGATCTCCTTGCAATAGTTGAGGGCAAGGATTATGTTACGCTTCTTACCTGTACTCCTTACGGTATAAACGACAAGCGTTTGCTTGTAAGGGGCGAAAGGGTGGAATATAAAGCTCCCGAAACTTCTTCGGTTGTTGAGGAAAGCAAAAAACAGGATATTAGTACTGATAAGGAAGAAGAAAAGAAAGAAGATAAAAAGGAAATATCTGATGTCAGCAAGCCTGCCGACAAATCGACAGCTGATGATGGTCTGAGTGATCAGATAAAACAGCAGGTCACTGTCGTATGTATCATAGCAGGTGTTTCGATAGTTGTGTTTGTAGCCGCATTTATATGGCTTATAAAAACTACCGGAAAAAAAGATCAGCTGACTGACGATGACAGTAATGCGGAGGATGACAATGCCGAAAAAGAAAAGTAAGCTGAGGCGCCGTCTGCCGCTTGCAGGTATATTCCTGCTGCTTATGATAGGTATAACTGTATTTATGTACCCGATAGTAGGTATGTGGTACACGGAATATACCTCTAAGGTCATTATTAATGAGTATAACCAGACTATTCAGCAGATGGGCGACGATGCGATAAAAACTCTTGAAAAACAGGCTACTGATTATAATGATGCTCTTGCTAAGAACAAAAGCACGGATATATCAGCAGTGGATTATAGTAAGCTTCTTCGTGTCGCACAGGCTCTCGGCTATATAGAGATACCCAAGATTGAAGTTTACTATCCGATATTTCACGGAATGTCTGACGATGTTCTGCAAAAGGGTATAGGACATCTTGAAGGTACATCACTTCCGGTAGGCGGTAAAAGTACACACTGTATCCTTGCAGGTCATACAGGTCTGCCGTCATCAAAGATGTTTACCGATATTGACCAGCTCAAAGCCGGAGATGCGTTCTATCTGCATGTTCTTGACAAGGTGCTGAAATATGAGGTCGATCAGATAAAGACTGTCCGTCCTTATGAGAACAGCGATATACGCATAGTTGAAGGGTATGATTATGTTACGCTCGTAACCTGTACGCCATACGGTATAAACAGTCACAGACTTCTTGTAAGAGGCAAACGTGTTCCTTACGAAACAAAAACAATGGAAACAGAAAAGGAATGGCCTATTATAAATAATGATATAGTAACTATACCTGCAAGAACTATCATATGGTATTCATCGACAGGTCTTATAGGTTTTGTTATACTGGGAATGATAATAATACTTATTTTCCCGTCATTCAGACACAAAAAGAAAACAAAGGAGCCAAAGGAAAATAATAATGCCGGTTCCGATGATAATAATACTGAGCCGTAGCAGGCTTGTTTGGAGGTTCATTTATGAAAAAGAAACTATCAGGCAGAATTTTTGCAGTACTGATGATGCTGTGTGTGCTATGTTCAAGTTCTCTTATGGTAGCGTATGCCGAGGGTGATGACAAACCGTCAGGAGATGGCACAGTACAGATAAATCTACCGGATTTTGCAGATCTCACAGCTTCACTGGCAATTTATGAGGTAGGAAATTACAACTATGACGGTACAGTAACACTTAAAGATGAGTTTTCTTCATTCGATGGTGACCTTACAGATCTCAGCGAGGCTTCAAAAACACTTGAAGCTGCACAGGCTCTTTCAAAGTTAGCTGTTTCAACTAAAAGCCTTGATTCAGAAACGGCATTTGAAGGCGATGTAGTATTTTCATCTCTCCCGACAGATAATACACTTTTCCTTGTTTTACAGACTGCCGGTGAGGACATAATAGAAATAAGCCCGATGCTTGTAATACTTCCTTACCGTACAGAAACAGGCTCAAGCGTAAGTGCTGTTATAGATGCAAAATATGAAGATAAGAGAATACCCGAAGAACCCAAGGGCGCTGTAGTTCTTATCAAAAAGGATAAGGATGGTAAGGTGCTTTCAGGCGCACATTTCAAGTTTGAGGTTAAAAACTATGTAATGCCTAATTACGCTGAAAATGCAAATATTGAAGTATTGAGCGATGAAAAGGGCGATTATTACTGGGATGTTGTATCATCCGATCTGGTAACAGATGTAAAGGGACAGATAGCTGCAGAAAATCTTCCTTTCGGAACATACCGCTTTACAGAAACAAAAGCTCCCGAAGGCTATCGTATCAAAGAAGAACCGAAAGTTTTTGATATTGATACAGCCGGTAAAATAGAGCTTAAAGAGGATATTGGCGAATATGTTGTAAAAGAGGGTACACCTTTATTCCTTGTATTTATAAATGACATGGGAGATACACCTGTTGAGTCATCAAATCCGCCGCATGAGTCGAAGATATCCAAACCATCAACACCGTCAACACCTTCGACAATTTCAGTTCCGTCAACTCCTTCCACACCTTCGGAACCGTCCAATCCTCCTATAATAACCGGTGAAGATATTGCTAAGTTCATAATTATCGGTGTAGTTGTAGGTGTTTCGCTTATAGCCGTTGTTCTTCTTGTAGTACTCGGAAAAAAAAAGAAAACGGATATAGATGACGATGATGAATAATTAAAAAACAGAGTTGCCGTTCATATACGGCAGCTCATTTTAGTGTATTGAAAAAATATAAGGCACGGTATTATGTGAACCGTGCCTTTGGACTTTTTATTCAGCTGATCAGTTTTTCGAATGATTTAACTGCACTTTCGCAGTCGCTTGATATAGCTACAAAAATATAGGGATAATGAGATGATACCATAGACTGTATGTTTGTTGCCGGGCTTTGTTCTATGGGATTTTTGGATTTAGTGTATTCGTAAACACAGTTAAGTACTTTTTGCTCGCTTTCGGCATCCTTCAGCTTGAAGCAGGCGATTTCAGTTTCATTTCCTGAGTGGTTTGATATGTAAACTGCATAATCTGTTATGGTATTATTTGGGATATCGTAAAACTTTGAAATATTTTCTTTTGAAACCGGTGACAAATTCTGATAGTTCATTTTTTTGATAACGTTTGAAACTATCTGATCGGCTGAAAGGTTTACATTGTTTGCGGTATTTCTTTTCTGCATATTCAGGCTTATTAAAACAAGTATACCGGCAATAATTGCAATTAGTGCAATTATAATTATTGTCATTATAATATTTCGCTTTTTGATTTTCTTATCCAAAGAATCACCACACTTTATATATAAAATATAAATATTCAGATATATCGACAAATATATTATACGATTTTATGCTTATTATTTCAACTACAATATTGTAACACTTATAAAATAATTCTCAAAAAGAAAAAGGTACAGCAAAATGGAAAAACCGTTTTGCCGCACCGGATAAAAAAATCCGCCCAACCGTCTGCGTCGATAATAACCTGCCTACGAAGATAAGCAGGTGGGTGCCCTCCCTGTGATTTCATACTCCCTTCGTCCGCTATTGCGGGAGGTCTGAAGTCCGCCACAGGAGACGAGCTCCCTAAATAAGGGTTGTAGGGTTATATAGACGCATCCAACGAATTGGGCAGAAATTGTAAACAAATATAAACTAACTTTGTTTAAACTTATTATACAACATAACAATCTAAAAATCAAGAGGAAATTTATTATTATTGAAGATTTTCTTCTGTATCCATATTAGCCTCAAAAATTTCAGCCAGTTCATCAAGAAGATCATCATCGTCGATCTGAGCGAGCTGGGGATCGCCGTTTTCGTCCTCGACAGCCTCAAAAATCATGTAGGTATCCTCAAAATCCTCACCATCGGCTGATTCAAACAACGGAATGAGAGCATAGTAATGACCGTCCTTATAGTCGATCTCGTCCATGATCTCAAATTCAAATTCATTTCCCTCGTCATCTAA